>DASUXN010000068.1:0-4057 GCA_036377875.1 Acidimicrobiales bacterium | reverse complement strand
GGCTGCGTCCCGAGCCGAGGCCACTGCCGCCGACCGGGCCCGCACCGCCGCCGTCAACGCCACCAGCGGGCCGTGGCTGGTCGACGCCCTCCCGCCTTCGTGCCGCGCCGTCGTGCGCCTGGGCTCGTCCACCGAGTATGGGCAGGTCGACGGGCCCATGGACGAGTCGGCCCCGGTGCGACCCCGCGGGTTCTTCGGGGCCACCAAGGCGGCGGGGTCGCTGCTGGTGTCGGCGGCGGCCGCCGCTCGAGGCATGCGGGCCGTCGTACTGCGGGCCTTCCAGGTCTACGGGCCCGGCGACCACGTCAAGCGGTTCGTGCCCACCGTGCTGCGGGCGGCCCGCACGGGCGAGGTCGTTCCGTTGACCGGGCCCGGCCTGAGGCGGGACTGGGTCTACGTGGACGACGTGGTCGAGGCGTGCGTGCGGGCCGCCCTGGCCGACCACCTGGCCGCCGGGGAGGTGCTGAACGTGGGCACCGGCACGCAGACGGCCAACGAGGACGTGGTCGCAGCGGCGGAACGGGTGACGGGCCGCCCCATCGCTGTGGCGGCGGGCGCTCATCCCGGCTGCGGGTGGGACGCGCCGTCGTGGGTGTGCGACCCGTCGCGGGCCCGGGAGCTGCTCGGATGGGAGGCCAAGGTGACCCTCGAGGACGGGCTGGCCCGGTGCTGGACGTCGTCCTCGTAGCCCCCGTCTACCGCAACGCCGACACGCTGGCGGAGCTGGCGGCCCGGATGGCGGCGGCGCTGGAGGGCCGGACGTGGCGGCTGCGGTTCGTGGTCGACGCCTGTCCGGAGGGCAGCCTGGAGGTGGCCGAGCGGCTGGCGGCCGCCGACCCGGCCTGCCTCACCGTTACCGCCCTCGACGCCAACGGTGGCCAGCACGCCGCCCTGGCCGCCGGCCTGGCCGCCGGCCTGGCCGCCGAAGACGATGCGGCGGCCTGGGTGTGCCTCGACGCCGATCTGCAGGACCCGCCCGAGGCCGTGCCGGCGCTGCTGGAAAGGCTGGGGCGGGGCGACGTCGACGCCGTCTTCGCCGGCCGGCGGGGTGCCTATGAGAGCCGGGCCCGGCTGGTCACGGGCGGTCTCCATCGCGCCGCCCTGGCCCGGATGACGGGCCTTCCTGCGGACGCCGGCGCGTTCGTGGCCATGTCGCCCACCGCCCGCAGCGCGGTTGTCCGCCTGCGGGCCCCCAGCGTCGTGGCCGCCCTGGGCGTGGCCGGAATTCGGTCCACGTCGGTGCCGGTGGAGCGCACCGCCCGGCCCTCGGGCCGATCGGCGTGGACGTCGACGGCGCGGCTCCGCCAGTCGTCCCGGACACTGGCGTGGGTTCTGGGGCGGCGGGAACACATAGGGCGCTGAACCCACCACCCCTCGACTTTGCTATAGCCACCTCGGGAGCTATGCGGCTCCACCAGGGAAGACACCAGAAGTGGCTCATGCAACACGTGTCCGAGCCGATCCGGGACTACCAATGCCAGTGGGGAATCGCCTCGAGTCGGACACGCGTTCGGGGGTCCACCACACCTTTCCGATAGTCGTGCCGCTGGAGGCGGACCCACGCTCCCAGCGGGCGCCCATCCTCGCGATGCTCGGGTGGAACGTCCGTGTTCCCCTCTCGTCTGGCGTAGCGGTCGAGAAGGAAGAAGTCATCACCCGGAAGCCATCTCCAGCCTGGGAGCGCTTCGAGCCGTCGCGCCCAATCCGCTGGCAACTCGCCTAGAAGCTGAGATCGCCGGACGTTGGAAAGCCAGGTCGCGAGGAGTTCCCCTTGCTCACGATGACCCTCGGGCACGTCGACGTGACCGGTGCGCTCGACGAATCCTTGTAGCAACTGGAAGTTGCGCTCGAAGAGCTCCTCCGGCGACCTAGGAAGGAGCGACCGCATCCGAGCGACTTCACCGATCGTGTTGAACAGAAGCGCGCCTTCGATGATCCGGCCATTGCGAAGCTGCTGCGCGTTGGCGATCTCGTAGACGTAGACGTAGATCCAGTCGTCGCCAAGGTTCGTGAGGTCGGTGCCGCCGTGTCGCTCGCTCAGCACGATCTCCGGGTGCGAGCCCTCCGCCCCGGGGAAGTCCGGCTCCACTCGCACCCGCAAGAAATGGCGGGGGTCGTCCGAACCGGCCCCGGTGGGCGAGCGGAACTCCTCCTGCACGAAACAGGATCGGATGCGGCCGTCGAAGTCGACGGTCTTGAACTCCGTTCGCCCACCCAGGTAGAAGTCAGGGCCGGGGGGCATCTCAGCGCTCGCCGACGCAGCCCCGCGCTGGTGGAATGCTCGGGGTGCAGCCCGCAGGCGGTCCCCCGTAGGCCGGGTTTTGAGGCACGCGGCTGAGTATGTCAATCGCGCCCGGCACGTCGAGGATCACGTACTCGACGAGCCCTCCGGGGTAGCTGCGATAAGCGGGGCCAGGTGCTGGATCCTGCAGCGGGTTCACCGGGAGCGACGCTCGCACCTGGTTGACCTTACTGGCGTCACGCAGGACGCCGATCGTCAGCGTCGTCCCGTCGTTGAGGCGGTCCGGCAAACCGGCTTCGATGCGGAACTGGTCGGGCCCCAGCGTGCGGGGGTCGACGGGGGTCCACGAACCGCCGTCCTCCCGGGCCCCACCACCCCACACCCGGTAGACCGTCTGGCCGGCCTCCGGCTGGGTGAGGGTGGCCTGCGAGCCGAAGTCCGGGACTGAGGCCTTGCCCAGGAAGCAGAACGTCCGAGCGAAGTCGAAAACGTGGATGAGGATGTCGGTTACCTGGTTGGCGTCGATGAAGGCCAGAAGGTTCGTTGCGTCCGACATGTACGCAGCCGTGCTGCCATCACCCGAGATGGCTCCCGAAGTGCTCCTCGCGTTGCCTTGGCCCTTCCAGTCGTCGAAGGACATCCGGCGCGTGCTGCCCGTTGTGCGATCGCGCTCGAAGACATCGCGCACCCCGTTGCTGTCACCAGACACGAGGTTGGTGGCGTCCGACTGGAACACGACGAACCGGCCGTCGTGGGAGATCCAGGAGTTCGTCACGGGGGCGTAGCTCGAGCCGCCCGTGGCTTGACCGCCGGATGACGACACCGACACGCGACTCGTCGTGGCGGCCGTGCGGTCCCTCACGAAGACATCGGTGAGCCCATTGGTGTCGCCGGTCACGAGGTTGGTCGCCTGTGAGCTGAAGGCAACGAAGCGACCGTCGCTGGAGATCGACGGGTTGAAGCTCGCCCACGCGTTGCCTTGTGCTCCGCCGGCGCCGACCGACTCCCGGGTGGTCGTCCCGGCGGAGGTGTCGCGAACGAACACGTCGTAGCCATTGTTCGTGTCCCCCGTGACCAGGTTCGATGCCCAAGAGGTGAAGGCCACATAACGACCGTTGGCCGAGATCGCCGGCGTCGAACTGGCACCGTTCGCCTGCGCCCCGCCCGAGTTCACCGAGAGCCGGGTGGTCGTACCTGCGGTCACGTCGCGGATGAAGATGTCGCCGGCGGCGTTCGTGTCCCCCGATACAAGGTTCGAAGCGCTCGAACTGAATGCCACATAGCGCCCGTCGGACGAGATCGCCGCACCGCTGCTGAGCCCGTTGCCGATCGCTCCCCCGGAGCTCACGGAGACGAGGATCGTGGTCCCTGTCGAACGGTCTCGGCGGAAGATGTCCCTCGTCCCGTTGGTGTCGCCGCCGACCACGTTCGATGCGTCAGACTCGAAGGCAACGAAATTGCCGTTAGACGAGATCGCCGGGTTGTAGCTGTTGCCGTTGGCCTGTGCTCCGCCCGAGCTCATCGAGACCCGCAACGTCGCACCGGTGCCGCGGTCTCGCACGAAGATGTCCTCGACACCGTTGGTGTCGCCGCTGACCAGGTTTGTCGACGCCGACCCGAACGCTAGGAACCGGCCATCGACCGAGACCGACGGCGAGGAGCTGCGACCGTTGGCCTCGGTTGGCGCCGCACTCGCAATCTCCGTCGAAGCGACGAGCGCCAGCATGCTGAAGACCATCGAGAGCAGAGCAATGAGCGCTCCGACGGGTGTTGGCTTCTTCGGTGCGGCCCCGTGATCGTATTTCGGGGCGCGCT
>DASUXN010000067.1:0-5973 GCA_036377875.1 Acidimicrobiales bacterium | reverse complement strand
CCCCGAGTAGGCCGGCCGCCCGGTGACGGGCGCCCTCTTCAGCCAGATCGACCACGTCGCCGTGGCGGTGCGGGATCTCGACGCCGCCGTCGAGTGGTACCGCCGCACGTTCGGGGCGGAGACCGTCCATCGCGAGCGGGTGGAGCACGACGGGGTCGAGGAGGCGCTGATCCGGGCGGGCGAGTCCTACGTCCAGCTGATCACGCCCACCCGTCCCGACTCGACGGTGGCCCGCTTCCTCGACCGGCGGGGCGAGGGCCTCCACCACGTCGCCTACCGGGTCGACGACTGCGCCGCCGCCCTGGCCGCGGCGGTGGCGGCCGGAGCCCGGGCGGTCGACTCGGAGCCGAGGCGCGGGGGCCGGGGGACCACCGTCGCCTTCCTGCACCCGGCAGGAGCGTTCGGCACCCTCATCGAGCTCGTCCAGGAGGGACGATGGGACGAAAGGGGGAGGAGGGCGACATGACGATGTCGGATGAAGTTGTCCGGGCGCTCAGCTACGAGGGGCGGTCGGCCCCGTCCTGGCGGGCCCGCTCCACGACCAGGCCGCCGATGCCTCGGCCGCCCTCGATGCTGACTGAGTCGAAGTCCCAGTGGATGCCGGCGTACTGCCGGGACAGGGCCTGCTCCTCGGCCCGTTGCCTGAACAGCTCCGCCTTCTCCGGGATGAGGTAGCTCATGACCGCCTCGGCCCCCCCGGCGTAGCCGGCGCTGCCCGAGGGATAGGCGGGGAAGAGAGGGGTGGGCAGGTGGGGCGTCCAGTTGCGGTCGATGCCGGGGTCGCGGATGCCGTTGACGGGCCGGGGGTACCAGTAGTGGTACTTGGCCTCCCACACGGAGATCCCGCCGTCCGACATGACGATGTTCAGCAGGGCCACGGCGCGGGCCACCCGGGGCACGGTCCAGCGCTGGGCCGCGTCCCCGCTGGTCACCTTCTCGCGGATGTCCTTGATGTAGGTGTCGTTGACGATCCCGGCGGGCAGGTGGCTCCCCTGCGCTCCCTCCCAGTACTTGGCGATGGCGGCCTGCTCTGGCGTCAGGTTGTTCTTCATGTCGATGAGCTTCTGGGCCGACGCCCGGTATTCGGGGGAGTTGTAGGCGGGGGGCGGAGGCGGGCGGAACTGGTCGGGGCGGCTCAGCGTGAAGGTCTTCCAGGTCCCCGCGAGGGGCTCGACCGGGTTGGCCACCGAGCCGGGGGGCGGCGCCCAGAAGCGGCCGCCGACGCCGATGCCGGCCGGCCGGCGACCGTCCCAGACCTTGTCTGACCCGTCGGCCTTGCCGTAGGCGATGACCTTCTCGGCGACCGCCCGGCCCAGCTCCAGCCCCGCCTCCACGTCGCTGCGGGTGTTGGCGCCGGCCTGCACCCGGGAATCGGCCGCCTGGTCGGCCATCTCGTCGAGCCGCAGAGAGCCCTCGTTGGGATAGAGGTAGGCGAGCACGCGGGACGCCGCTCCCGCCATGGCCGCGTGCTCCGACGGATAGGACGGGTCGGCGCTTATGGACACCGCCCGGTCCACACCGCTCGGCGGGTCGATGTCGTAGCGGTACTTCCAGTGGTAGGCCGCAATGGCTGCGTCGTACATGGCCACGCTCACCAGGCCGGCGTTGCGGGACGCCAGCGGCGGGTTCTTCTCGCTCTTGGCGATGTACTCGTGGAGCCGGTCCATCCACGGGTCCGTGGGCGTCGGCCCGCTGAACCTGTTGATCATGTCCATGTCCGCCGGGGACCGGTCCTCGGCCAGCCGCTTGACCTCGTCGAGGTCCGCCTCGGCTTTGTTCGACCCCTTGGCCGGAGGCGCCGGCACTGCGATCTCGCCGCCCGAGGACAGGATCCAGGGCGTCCACGAGCCGGCCGTCGGCTCGGCGCGGGTGCGGGCCTCGTCGTCGCCGTCGCCCCCGCACGCGGCCATGACCCCGCACAGGACGAGCGCCGCGACCGCGGCCCGGCCCGTGCGCCCCCGGGCGAGTGCTCCCCACCTTCTCTCCACAGCCACACCTGTCCCTCTCCGGCACCGAAGGTGCCCCACCGATGGACTGTAGGGACGCGCTGTAATCGTCATGTAAACGGCTCGTAACCGCCACAGACCGGCCCGCCTACGCTCTCGGGGATGAAGGTCCACCTCGTCGACGGGACGTACGAGCTGTTCCGCCACCACTACGGGGTGCCGGCCGCCCAGCGCGACGACACGGACTTCGCCGCCACCCGCGGCGTCCTCTGGAGCGTCCTCACCCTGCTGGAGGAGGGTGCGACGCACGTCGGCGTGGCCACCGACCATGTGATCGAGTCGTTCCGCAACGAGATGTGGCCGACCTACAAGTCCAGCGCGGGAATGCCCGAGGTGCTGCTCAACCAGTTCGGACTGCTGGAGGAGGCCCTCGAGGCCATGGGCGTGGTCGTCTTCCCCATGGTCGAGCTAGAGGCGGACGACGCCCTGGCCGCCGCCGCGGTAACGGCCAAGGCCGACCCGGCTGTCGAACAGGTGGTGGTCATGACCCCGGACAAGGACCTGGCCCAGGTCGTGGAGGGAACGCGGGTGGTCCAGGTCGACCGCCGCCAGAACATCACCACCGACGAGGCCGGGGTGAAGGCCAAGTACGGCGTCGACCCGGAGTCAATCCCCGACTGGCTGGGGCTGGTGGGCGACTCGGCCGACGGCTATCCCGGACTCAAGGGCTGGGGCAAGGTGGCCGCCAGCGCCGTGCTGGCCCGCTACCGCCACCTCGAAGACATTCCCGAGTTCGGCTTCCGCTGGGACGTACAGGTCCGCGGCGCCGACCGGCTGGCCTCGACCCTGGTCGAGCAGCGGGAGCACGCCTACCTCTTCCGGGACCTGGCCACCCTGCGGGCTGAGGCTCCCGTCATCGAGGAGGTCGAACGGCTGCGCTGGACCGGTCCCACCGACCGCCTCGACGAGATCGCCCGCGACATCCGGGCGTGGCGCCTGGTGGAGCGGGTGACCGCCGCCGCCGAGGGCCGCGCCCGCGCCACCTAGTCTGAGCAGCCTTGGAACCGGGCACCCACGGACGGCCATGCAGGATCGGGTAGCGGACCTGCGCCGCCGCAAGGACGAGGCGCTCCACGCCGGTTCGGCGTCGGCCGTGGAGCGCCAGCACTCGCGGGGCAAGCTGACCGCTCGGGAGCGGCTCGAGTACCTCCTCGACCCCGACAGCTTCGTCGAGTTCGACCTGCTGGCCCGCCACCGGGCCGACGGTGTGGGCCTCGACAGCCGGCCCTACACGGATGGTGTGATCACCGGCCAGGGCACGATCGACGGCCGCCAGGTCTTCCTGTTCTCCCAGGACTTCACCGTCTTCGGCGGGTCGCTGGGCGAGGTGTTCGCCGAGAAGGTCCAGAAGGTCATGGACATGGCGGTGCGGGTGGGCGCGCCGTTCATCGGGCTCAACGACGGGGCCGGGGCCCGCATCCAGGAGGGCGTCGTGTCCCTCGTCGGCTACGGCGGGATCTTCTTCCGCAACGCCGCCGCGTCGGGCGTCATCCCCCAGATCAGCGCGGTCATGGGCCCGTGCGCGGGCGGGGCCGTCTACAGCCCGGCCATGACCGACCTCGTGTTCATGGTCGAGGACACGTCCTACATGTTCATCACCGGTCCCGACGTGGTGCGGACCGTCACCGGCGAAGAGGTCAGCCTCCAGGAGCTGGGCGGGGCGACCACCCACGCCAAGCGCTCGGGCGTCGCCCACTTCGTCGCCGCCGACGACCGGGAGTGCCTCGACCGGGTCAAGGCGGTGCTCTCGTTCTTCCCCTCCCACAGTGGCGAGGCGCCACCCCGGCAAGTGCCGACCGACGATCCCGACCGCACCACCCCCGAGCTGGGCGACCTGGTGCCGGTCAACAGCAACCAGCCCTACGACATGGCCGAGGTCATCCGCACGGTGGTCGACGGGCGCGAGCTGGTGCAGTACGCCGCCGACTGGGCCCGCAACCTGGTGTGCGGCTTCGCCCGCCTCGACGGTCACCCGGTGGGCATCGTGGCCAACCAGCCCCGAGTGCTGGCAGGCGTGCTCGACATCGACTCGTCGGAGAAGGGCGCCCGCTTCGTCCGGACGTGCGACGCCTTCAACATCCCGCTGGTGACGTTCGTGGACGTACCCGGCTTCCTTCCTGGCACAGACCAGGAGTACGGCGGGATCATCCGCCACGGCGCCAAGCTGCTGTACGCCTTCTGCGAGGCGACCGTCCCTCGGATCCAGGTCGTGACCCGCAAGGCCTACGGCGGGGCCTACGTGGTGATGAACTCCAAATCGATCGGGGCCGACCTGGCTTTCGCGTGGCCGACCGCCGAGCTGGCCGTGATGGGGCCCCACGGGGCGGTCGAGATCCTCTACAAGCGGGAGATCGAGCAGGCCGGCGACCAGGACGCCCGCCGCGCCGAACTGGTCAAGAAGTACGCCGAGCAGTACGCCAACCCCTACGTCGCCGCCGAGCGCGGATACGTCGACGACGTTATCGACCCCGCCGACACCCGGCCGCTGCTCATCAAGGGCCTGGCCATGTTGCGCAGCAAGCGGGAGGACGTTCCCCGTCGGAAGCATGGCAACGTCCCGCTCTAGCGGCCGAGGGGTCGAGGTCGTGGGCGGGGGGGCAGCCACCCCCGAGCAGGTCGCCGCCCTGACTGCCGCCCTCGAGGTCGTGCTGGCCGAGGAACCGGTCGCCACCGAACCGAGCCCGTGGCGGTGGGCCGGCCGTGGCGCGGCCGGCCTGCGTGGCCCGAACGCCGTGGCCGGCCTGCGTGGCCCGAACGCCGCGGCCGACCGAGGTCCCGACTGGCGGCGGAGCGGCCTTCCGACCCATCCTTCCCGACCATGAGCGGGTGGCTTGCCCTCGTGGGCGGTGCGGAATGGCGCGACGGGTGCTCGTTCGATCGCACCCTGTTGGACGCCAGCGGCGACGCCGAGGTTGTCATCCTTCCCACCGCCGCCGCCTATGAGCACCCCGAGCGGGCGGTCGAGGGGGCAGTCGAGTACTTCGAGAAGCTGGGGGCCAAGGCCCGCGGCCTCATGGTGCTCAACCGCCGCGACGCCGAGGACGAGGCCAACTCCCAAGCGGTGCGTGGCGCCAAGTTCGTGTACCTGGCCGGCGGGTCGCCGATGCACCTGCGCTCGGTGCTGAAGGACTCGAAGCTGTGGCACTCGCTGGTGGCGGCGTGGAACGACGGAATGGTGCTGGCCGGGTCGTCGGCGGGGGGCATGGTCCTCTGCGATCCCATGGTCGACCCCCGCGGCGGCGCGTTCACCCTCGGGCTGGGCCTGGTCTCACAGGTCGCCGTCATCCCTCACCACGACACGTGGTCTCCCGAGAAGGCCCGCCGCACGATCAAGCTGGCCCCCGCCGGACTGGCCGTGGTGGCGATCGACGAGCAGACCGCCCTCCTGCGCAGCCCCGAGGGGTCGTGGTCGGTGGAGGGCGCCGGCCAGGTCGTCGTCTTCTGCGACGGCCACGAGGCCGGCGTCGAGGTCCTGCCCTAGTCCGACTCGTGGATGGTCACCGACTCGATGGTGACCCTCTCGGTGGGCGTGCCGGCGCCCGGGGTGCCGATGGCGTCGATGGCGGCGACCACGTCGAGGCCCGACACGACCTTCCCGAACAGCGAGTACTGCGGTGGCAGCCGCATGCCGGCGGGGCCGCTGATGACGAAGAACTGGCTGCCGTTGGTGTTGGGGCCGGCGTTGGCCATGGCCAGGGAGCCCAATTCGTAACGGCCGGGCCTGGGTAGCTCATCCTCGAAGCGGTAGCCGGGCCCGCCCCGGCCGTTGCCGTCGGGGTCGCCGCCCTGGAGGACGAAGCCGGGGATCACCCGGTGGAAGAAAATCCCGTCGAAGTAGTGGTAGCGGGCGAGGAAGACGAAGTTGTTGACCGTCTTGGGCGCCGCGAGGGGGTCGAGGGCGATGCGCATGGGGCCCTTGCTCGTCACCATCTCCGCCGTGTAGCGCTTCTCGGGGTCGATGCACATG
>DASUXN010000066.1:0-5376 GCA_036377875.1 Acidimicrobiales bacterium | reverse complement strand
AGGGTCAGGGCGTCGACGTCGCCCTCGGCCAGCGCCCGGGCCAGCTGGGACGGCGAGTGGACGGACAGGATGGCCAGGGCCAGGGCCGGTCCGACCCCGCGGGCGCCGATCAGCGCCTCGAAGCACTCCCGCTCCTCGGCGGTGGGGAAGCCGAAGAGTACGAGGGCGTCCTCCCGCACGTGGAGATGGGTGTGGAGCACGACCTCGCTGCCCGGCGTACCCAGGGCGGCCAGCGTGCGGGGCGTCACGGATGCCCGGTAGCCGACCCCACCCACGTCGACGAGGACCTCGCCCCGCCGGGTGCGGTCGACCACCCGACCTCTCAGCAGACCGATCATCGAGCTGCCACCGGCCCACATCCCGTTTTAGGCAGATTCCCTCCGTTTTCCGGGGCTGCCTGCCTAAAACCGATGGCCCGGGCGACCTTGGCCCGGAGGGGGGCCATGGCGATGTGGCACAGGGCCAGGGCGAGGGCGTCGGCGGCGTCGGCCGGCCGGGGCGGGGCCGGCAGGCCGAGCAGGGACTGGACCATGCGCGTCACCTGCTCCTTGGGGGCCGCGCCGTAGCCGGCGACGGCCTGCTTGACCTCGTTGGGCGTGTACTGGGCCACCTCGCACCCGGTGCGGGCGGCGGCGGCCAGGACCAGCCCGCTGGCCTGGCCCACGGCCATGGCGGTGCGAGCGTTGGTCTGGAAGAACAGCCGTTCGACCGCCACCGCGTCGGGTTTCAGGTCGGCCAGCAGGGCCCGCAGGTCGGCGTCGAGGGCGGCCAGCCGCTCGGGCAGAGGCATGTCGGGTGGTGTGCGGAGGACGCCGGCGGCCACGGCCGTGCCCCCTCTCGCCTTCGCGCCCGTCTCGACGCAGCCGTAGCCGCAGCGCGACAGCCCGGGATCGATGCCGAGCACGAACATGCGTTTGGAGGCTAGCGGACGGGGCCGCCGCCGCGGTGGATGGTCAGGCCTCGACGGCCTGGAGGACCGAATCGGGAATGTCGAAGTTGGCGAAGACGGCCTGCACGTCGTCCTGGTCCTCGAGCGCGTCGATCACCTTGAGCACGCGGCGGGCGTCGGCCTCGGACTCGAGGGCCACGGTGGTGGTCGGCAGCATGGTCAGTTCGGCCGACTCGGCCTTGACCCCAGCCGTCTCGAGGGCGTCGCGCACCTTGGCCAGGTCGGTGGCAGCCGTCGTCACCTGCCACATGTCGCCCTGGTCGTCGAGGTCCTCGGCGCCGGCGTCGAGGGCCAGCAGCATGAACTCGTCGTCGTCGCCGGCTACCGACTTGCGCACCATGAGCACGCCCTTGCGCTCGAACTGCCAGGCCACCGAGCCGGGCTCGGCCGCCGACCCGCCGTTCTTGGAGAAGGCGGTACGGACGTCGGCGCCCGTGCGGTTGCGGTTGTCGGTGAGGGCCTCGACGTAGACGGCCACGCCGCAGGGCGCGTAGCCCTCGTAGGTGACCGCCTCGTAACGGACCCCTTCCAGCTCGCCCGTACCCCGCTTTATGGCCCGGTCGATGGTGTCGGTGGGGACGGAGGCGTCCCTCGCCTTCTGGTACATCGTGCGCAGGGTGGGGTTGGCGTCGAGGTCTCCGCCGCCCTCCCGGGCCGCCACCTCGACCTGGCGCAGCACCCGGGCGAACAGCTTGCCGCGCGCCTTGTCGACCGCCCCCTTGCGGTGCTTGATCGTCGCCCACTTCGAATGCCCGGACATCGTGTACCTCCTACACCTGGGCCAGGAACAACTGGTGGAGCCGCAGATCCCCTGACAGCTCCGGATGGAACGCCGCCACCACGAACGGGCCTTGGCGGCACAGCACGGGCCGGTCGGCAACGGTGGCCAGCACGTCGACGCCCTCCCCCACCCGCTCGACGGCTGGGGCCCGGATGAAAACGGCGGGAAAACGACCGCCGGCCACGCCCTCGACGAGGAGGTCGGCCTCGAAGGAGTCGACCTGGCGGCCGAAGGCGTTGCGGCGCACGGACACGTCCACCGCCCCGAACGAGCGCTGGTCGGAGCGCCCGTCCAGCACCTCCCGCGCCAGCAGGATCATCCCCGCGCACGTGCCGAAGGCAGGCAGCCCGTCGGCCAGGCGCTCGGCCAGCGGGTCGAACAGGCCCGACGTCTCGAGCAGCCGCGACATGGTCGTCGACTCACCGCCGGGGAGGACTATGGCGTCGACGCCGGCCAGGTGTCCGGGGGCGCGGATCTCTACCGCAGAGGCGCCCAGCGCCTCCAGCGCCTCAGCGTGGCGGGCCGACGCCCCCTGCAGGGCGAGGACCCCGACCTTGGGCCCGGTGGCCGGCACCTGGGGGCACCTGCTTCACCAGCCACGCTCCGACAGCCGTACCGCGAGGCCCTCGACCTCCTGGCCCTTCATCGGCGCGCCGAGCCCGCGGCTGACCTTGGCCACGATGTGGGGGTCGTTGTAGTGGGCGGTGGCCTCGACTATGGCCTTGGCCATGGTCCCGGGTGACTCGCTCTTGAAGATCCCGGAGCCGACGAACACGGCCTGGGCGCCCAGCTGCAGAACGAGGGCGGCGTCGGCGGGGGTGGCGATGCCACCGGCGCAGAACAGCGGCACGGGCAGCTCGCCGGTGTCGGCGATCTCGTTGACCAGTCCGACCGGTGCCCGCAGCTCCTTGGCCCAGGCGTAGCGCTCGGCCGGATCGGCCTGGGTGATCTTGCGGATGTCGCCCAGGATGGAGCGGAGGTGGCGGATCGCCTCGACGATGTTGCCCGTGCCGGCCTCGCCCTTGGAGCGGATCATGGCCGCTCCCTCGGAGATGCGGCGCAGGGCCTCGCCCAGGTTGGTGGCGCCGCACACGAAGGGGACGGTGAAGGCCCACTTGTCGATGTGGTGCGCCTCGTCGGCGGGGGTGAGGACCTCGCTCTCGTCCACGTAGTCGACGCCCAGCGCCTCCAGCACCTGGGCCTCGGCGAAGTGACCGATACGGGCCTTGGCCATCACGGGAATGGTGACCGTCTCGGCGATGGCCTCGATGATGGCGGGGTCGGCCATGCGGGCCACTCCCCCGTCGCGACGGATGTCGGCCGGCACCCGCTCGAGGGCCATGACTGCGACCGCACCGGAGTCCTCGGCGATGCGGGCCTGCTCGGGGGTGACGACGTCCATAATGACGCCGCCCTTGAGCATCTCCGCCAGCCCGCGCTTGACGCGGTCGGTTCCCGTGGCCCGGCCGGGCGCGTTGTCCATGCCGTCCAGCTTACCGGCGGTCGGCGGCCTTCCCGAGGGTTAACGGGTGGTCAGAGCGGAGCCGGTGGCCGGCAGCTCGACCCACGTGCGACCGGCGGGCAGGGAGATGGGCGCGCCGGCCAGGTCGGTCCAGGCGGTCATGGAGGAGGAGTTGGGCTTCGACCAGCGGGCCTTGACCATCACGCCGCTGGCGAAGATCGTCGCTTCCCCTGACCCGAGCACCTTGGCCTCGCTGACCGAGGCGCCCGTCGTGTCGACCTCGCCCGTGCCCTCGTACGGCACGAACTGCACGATCACCGTGTTGGGGGCCAGCTGGCCGCCTCCCTCGGCGGAGTGGGCTGCGCCGTTGGTCGAACGCAGCCAGGTGCCCGAGCCGGCATCCCAGGTGTAGTCGGCCCGCGTCGAGGAGCCCACCGCCAGCGTGAACCCGCTCACGGGGGTGGCGCCGGCCGGGGCGAAGGCCTGCCCGGGCGGAAGGAAGTCGGCGAACTTGGGCGGAGCGGCCGAGTCGGGCGCCTTGTCGTAGAGGCCGCCCGTCGACGTGTAGAGGTTGTGGGGCGCCGACTTGTCGCGCCGGCGGCGGAAGGCGTCGCCCGCGTTGTTCTCGTCGATGTTGGTGAGCCCGGTCGCCTTCATGGCGTCCACGAAGCGGGGGATGCCTCCCGAGTAGGCCACGATGCCCCCGAAGGGGTCGACGATGGCCGGGTCGGTGGGCCGCACGGACCGGACCGGTCCGACCTGGTCGGCGTCGGTGGAGTGGAACACGGCCAGAAAGCGGCTCTGTCCCCCCTCGACGACCGCCTCGTAGACGATGTCCGCCTTGTCGAGCCCAGCCTGGGGCCGCGATGCGGGCGAGTTCTCGATCTTCACGGTGACGGCCTGGCGGGTGACGGCGTCGGCCGAATCGGCGGCCAGCCCGGTCAGTGGGAAGAACCGGGGGACAGTGGTCGTGCGGTCTCTCCCGCTGCCGATCTGGCCGTTGTCGTCGCCTCCCGAACAGGCGGTGGCGGCGAGCAGGAGGACGACCAGGGCGGTGCCGGGGACGCGCCCGTTGCGGGTGTGGCGCGGGAATGTCATCACAACTCCTTCAAAGCCTGGATGCGCTCTTCGAGGGGCGGATGGGTGTCGAAGAGGCGGTTGAGGCGGGCGAGTCGACCCTCTTCGGGTGTACGGGCCAATGGCGACTCTATCCAGAGATGGGCGGTCGCCCGTGACGAGGAGTGGACGACGGTGGTGTCGTCCCGCAGCTTCTCGAGGGCGGCGATGAGCCCGGGCGGGTAGCGGGTGAGGGCCACGCCGCTCACGTCGGCCAGGGACTCCCGCCTCCGGCTGACGGCGAACTGCATGAGCCGGGCCGCCACGGGGGTCACCACCAGCAGGACCATGCCGAGCACCGCCAAGATCGCCGCCGGCCCTCCGCTGTTGCCGCTGCGGTCGTCGCGGTGGCGGGGGCCGCCCCACCACAGGAACCGCAGGGCGAAGTCGCTCAGGAGGGCGACGACGCCCACCATGGTCACGGCCAGGGTGGAGACGAGCAGGTCGTAGTTCTTGACGTGGCTCAGCTCGTGGGCGAGCACGCCCTCCAGCTCGATGCGGTTGAGCTTGGCCAGCAGGCCGGTGGTGACGGCCAGGGCGGCGTGGCGAGGGTTGCGGCCGGTGGCGAAGGCGTTGGGCGCGTCGTCCTCGATCACGTACAGGCGGGGCTTGGGGAGACCGGCGGCGATGCAGAGGCCCTCGACCAGATTGTGGTAGCGGGCGTACTCGCCGGGGTCGGCGGGCCGGGCGTGGCTCATGGCCAAGGCGACGGCGTCGGACTTCCAGTAGGCGAGGAACGCACTGGCCCCGGCCACGACCAGGGCGATCAGCAGGCCGGGGACCCCGTAGCCGAACAGGAGGTTGACGGCCCACACCACCGCCGCCACCAGGACGACGAAGGCGGTGATCAGCACCGCCGAACGGCGCTTGTTGGACGTGATCTGGTCGAACAACGGTGCTCGCTACGCTCGCACCAAGATCAACGGCGACAGGCCGCCTCCGGCGGGACTCAACCTTGCTCCGTCAAGGCAGGCTCGCTGCGCTCGCGCCTTGACGGCGGTCAGAACTGAACCGAGACAGGGCCGCGACTGGTGTCGTCGGCCTCGAAGTACTCGTGCTCCCGGAAGC
>DASUXN010000065.1:0-2708 GCA_036377875.1 Acidimicrobiales bacterium | reverse complement strand
AGGTGGTGGGCGGGGCTGCGGTCTCCGTGGCGCCGCCACACCTCGGTGTCGCACATGCGCTTGGCGGCCAGTGCCTTGAGGGTGGCCAGCATGTGCTCGGCCGCGCACAGCTGCTCCACCACCGCGGCCGCGTCGGCGGCGCTGAGCAGGGCCGGGTCGAAGTGAGCGGCCAGCTCGGCCACCTTCTCCCGCACCGCCACCACCGCAGCTACTCCGAACATGTGTTCCCCTCCTCGGCTTTCTGTGGGTGGGCACGGCCGACGACGGCAGTGGATTGCTTGGCGCAGTTGGCTGGTGGGTCACCAGAGGCGTGACGAAGGACGCGCACGTCCGCACTGACCTCTTTAGGTTCGGGTCTGCCAAGACAATCGAACCGAGGAGACGGACGTGCGCGTCAGTACGGCATTCAATCGGATGCTGGCCGTGCCCGGTGCGTGGGTGGACGGGGTGGCGTTCGCTCCCACCGGCGTGGTGGTCACGATCCGCCGGCGGGGTCGGCGCCTGCGCTGTCCCTGCGGGTGGACCACCACCGCCCGCTACGACACCACCCGACGGCGCTGGCGCCATCTCGACATGGGGGCATGCCGGCTGTGGCTCGAGACCGACATCGCCCGGGTGGCGTGCCAGCGCTGCGCCCGAGTCCGCACCGAGGAGGTTCCCTGGGCGCGCCCCCGAGCCCGTCACACCCGGGACTTCGAGGACGTGGTGGCCTGGCTGGCCCAGCGGTCCGACAAGACCACGGTGGCAACGCTGTTGCGCTGCAGCTGGGAGGCGGTGGACAACATCGTGACCCGGGTGGTGGCTGACCACATCGATGAGCGCCGCCTCGACGGCCTCTACCGCATCGGCGTCGACGAGATCGCCTACAAGCGCCACCACAACTACTTGACCATCGTGGCCGACCACGACAGCGGTCGGGTGGTGTGGGTGGAAAAAGGCAAGCGGGGCAAGGCTTTGGAGGGCTTCTTCGAGGCACTCGGCCCTGAGCGTCGCGACCAGATCGAGGCGGTGACCATGGACCTTGGGACCACCTACCGAGACGCCACCCGACGCTGTGTTCCCCACGCCGTGGTGTGCTTCGACCCGTTCCACGTGATTCAGATCGCCAACCGGGCCCTCGACTCGGTGTTCAAGGCGGCGATGCGTTTCCACCCGAGCGGCGTCGGTGACCGGGACTGGCGCCGCACCCGGGTGGCGCTGCGGACGGGGGCCGAGCACCTCGACACTTCACAGCAGGAGCTGGTCAACGCCTTCCGCCGCGGCCGGCACCGCCTGGGGCGGGGCTGGGAGTTGAAGGAGGGCCTGCGCGACTTCTACCGCCTGGTGGAACCTGCCGACGCCCGGTCCTACCTGAAGCGCTGGATCACCGCCGCCCTGCGCTGCCGAATCCCGGCCTTCGTCAACCTGGCCCGCCAGATCAAACGCAACTTCGAGCAGATCGTCGCGGCCGTCGAACACGGGCTCTCCAACGCCCGCCTCGAAGGCGTCATGGCCAGCATCCGGGTCATTCAGCGCCGGGGCTACGGCTTCCACTCAGTCGACTCGCTCGCCTCGATGGTCTTTCTCTGCCTGGGCGGCGTCACCGTCACACTGCCCACGCAAAGGTGAGGAGGGGCACATGTGTTCGATGGACCGGAGCAAGCGGAAATCGGGAGAAATCCTTGTGGCACAAGGGTTATTCGGGAGTGATCTCCTCGTGCGAAGGCGTGCGCGGCCCGCACCAGCTCCTCGACGACCCCCCGCTCGAAGTCGTCCCTCGGGGCGTAGATCATCACCGCGTTCGGGGCGATGAGACCCCGCCGGGCCACCGGGTGCTGCTCCGCCCATCCGGCGTCGATGGCCTCCGTGGCCAGGTCGGGCGGCAGCATGGCGTGCAGGCTCTGGTCGGGACCCGGGTGCAGGTGGGCGAACTCGTTGCCGACCATGAACGCCTCCGGCGGGCCGCCGACCTCCTCGGCCAGCCACAGGGCGCGGGCGCCGGGGACCGAGATCAGGCTGGGGCGCTCCTCCACGCCGGCCAGGGCGAACAGGACCGCCGCCAGCTGGTCCCGCTGCCGCTGGTCGGCCGGCTGCTGGTCGAGCTGGGTGTGCGGGTTGGTGGGGGTGGTGGAGGGCCGGGGGCCCGGCCGGTGGGGCAGAGGCATGTCCCGATGATGCTCCGGCTAGCCGACCAAGGCGCCGTACTGGTCGAGGTACGCCGCGAAGGCATCGAGCACCTCGGCTTCGTCGAGTCGGAAGCGGGCCAGGTCGTAGCGGTGGGGGCCGTGCCGGTGGCGGGGGTTGGAGGCGGCCCAGGCGGCCATGGCTGCCTCCAGCTCCGGGGTCACCGGCCTGCCCATGGCCGCGTAGACGCCCCGCACGGCACCCACCGGGTCGCGCTCCAGCTGCGGGTAGGACACGTCGACGAAGGCGCCGCCGGCCCGGGCGCGCACGTCAAGCGCCCGACCCATGGCCACGGCCGCCCGCTCCAGCGCCTGCCGCCCGGCCACGGCCGGATCCGCGTCCACCGCGTAGGGCCGGCGCAGGGCGTGGATGAGGCTGGCGTAGGAGGCCACCGCCTCCCGCGGGTCACGGTGGCAGACCACCACGGTCGCGTCCGGGAGGGCGCCGAGGAGGGCGTCGAGATGGCCCAGGTGGCTGGGCGACTTGAGGGCCCAGGTGGTGCCGGCCGGCGAGGAGGCCGACAGGACCCGCAGCTGGAGGGCGTA
>DASUXN010000064.1:0-2749 GCA_036377875.1 Acidimicrobiales bacterium | reverse complement strand
CGAGGAGCGGGAGCTGGTCGAGGCCGGGCTGCTGCCCCAGGAGGACCCGCTCCACGAGGTGTCCGTGTCGCTCGATCGGAAGTCCTATACGACCGGTCCCGAGCCTCTCCCCGCCGACCGCCAGCAGCTCACGGTCGGCTTCCAGGCCGACCCCTGGACGACGGCACCCGGCAAGCGGACGTTCGCTCGCTTCGCCTTGGACACCGGCGTCAACGAGACCCTCACCCGCCTGGGTGAGGACTACTCGGTGCAGCCCGGGCTGGCCACCCGCTGGGAGGTCATCCCCGGCGGTACCAGCCCCGACTACCCGGGGAGGCCCACATGGCGGTTCCACCTGCGCCCGGGGGTGAAGTTCCACAGCGGAGCCGACTTCACCGCCGTCGACGTGAAGTGGTCGTTCGACCGGGCCCGGGCCCAGACGCTCGACACGAGCCTGACCATGTCGATCACCGGGGCGTCGTCCGTCGTCGTGGTCGACCCGCTGACCGTGGACATCACCCCCCGCATCCTCACCGGTGATCCTCCGAGCACCAACCTTCGGCTGCCAGAGTCGTTCGTCCACCAGTTCTACGGCATCTACCGCGACGGCACCCGCCCCGAGCTGTACGGCACCGACGACCCGGCCGGCGTGGTCGACGGGACCGGTCCGTTCAAGTTCGAGAGCTACAGCGCCAACGACAGCATCGTCGTCAGCCGGAACGACGCGTACTGGGGGACCAGGGCCCGACTCAACCGGATCACGTTCCGGTTCATCGCCGACGAGACCACCCGGCGGCTCGCGCTCGAGAGCGGGTCGATCGACGCCATCGTCGACGTCGGCCGCCAACAGGTGGCGGCCTTGCGTGGCAACGGTGAGATCAAGGTGGTGAGCGCGCCACCGACGTACACGTTCGACGTCTATCTGAACGTCAACGGCGTGGCGCCGTACGACAAGCTCAAGAGCGAGAACGTCCGGCGCGCCCTCGCCCTGAGCATCAACCGCGAGGAGTTTCTCCGCGGCAACTGGGACCCCGGCACCGCCACCGTGGTCAACCACGTCGGCCCGCCCTCGGCTCTCGGCCCGTCGTACTCGTCGGTCAGCGGCTACCAGTTCGACCTCAACCAGGCCCGCAACCTCTTGGACGACGAAGGGTGGACCTGTGGCGGCGGCGCTCCCCGGGCCCGGACTGCCTGCCGTTCGGGCGAAGTCCGCCAGCGAGGCGGCCAGGAACTGCAGCTGTACATGCTGGCCAACCGCGCCACCGACGACGTCCCCCTGTTGGAGGACCTCCAGCGCCGGGCGCTGGAGGCGGGCATCGGCATCACCATCGGCGACGACGGGGCCGCGCGATTCACGCCCCGTAAGGACAGCGGGGCCTGGGACCTCGACACCGCCGTCCCCAACCAGAACGACGCCAACCCCGCCTTCCTGCTCATGCGCCAGTGGTGGTCCAACGCCACCCAGAACTTCGTGGCGTGTTGGGCGGTCGACACCGAGGACGGCCAGCCCGACGGGCGCCCGTGCCCGTACCCGGCCGACAACCTCCAACCGCCCAACCTCCCTTACCGAGCCGGGCCGTGGCAGGCGGCGGGGCCCGAGTTCGACGGTCACGTGAAGCGGGCCCTCGAGGCCAACTCGCTCGAGGCGGCCCGCGAGGCGTCGAGCGCGGCCATGGACCTGCTGGTCGACCGGGCCATGGTGATCCCGCTGGCGGGCGTCTCGAGGGTGTACGGCCTGCGCAAGAACGTCGCCGGCTTCGAGCCGGTCAACCCCGCGCTGTCGTTCGTGCGGTGGACCAACGTGTACCTGAGCAACTAGCTCGGGCACAGCTGGCGGCCCCGCCCTCGTATCCGTGGCCCGCTACGCCGCCGCCCGCTTCGCCTGGCTGATCGTCGTCCTGCTGGCCGTGTCGGGGGTCACCTTCGCTCTCGGCTCGCTGGCTCCGGGCAGCCCCGAGGTCCTCGTGTTCGAGCGAACCCGGCCGGGCGAGTCGCCGTCGCCCGAGGAGCTGAAAGAGCTGCGGGAGGACCTGGGGCTCGACGGGTCCCTGGCGTCGCAGTACGTGCGCTGGCTGGGCCGGGCCGTGCAGGGTGACCTGGGCGAGTCGTGGACGACGGGCCGACGGGTGGCGGCGTCGGTGGGCGAGCGGACGCCGCGCACGGCGCTCCTTGCCGGGGCCGCCCTCGTCGTGGCGGTGGCCATCGCCATCCCGCTGGGCGTGCTCGCGGCCTACAAGCACAACACCGCCCTCGACCAGTTGTGCCGGCTGGGCGCGCTGGTGGGGGCGTCGTTGCCCGGCTTCCTCGTGGCCTACCTGCTCATCCTCTATCTGGCGGTCCGGATCAAGCTGTTCCCGGCCTTCGGGTTCGACTCGGCGGCGAGCCTCGCCCTTCCGGCGCTGACGCTGGCGCTCGGGGTGGCGGGCACCCTCACCCGGTTCACCCGGGCCGCCGTGCTCGAAGTTCTGGGAAGCCCCTACGTGCAGGCGGGCCGGGCCAAGGGCGTGTCGACGAGGCGACTGCTGTTCGCCCACGCTCTCCGCAACGCCGCCCTTCCCATCGTCACCGTGGTGGGACTGTCGTCGGCCGGCCTGCTCGGCGGCGCGTTCGTGGTCGAGTGGGTCTTCAACTGGCCCGGGCTGGGGACGCTCGCCGTCGACGCGATCCACGGCCAGGACTACCCGGTCATTCAGGGCTTCGTGCTGGTCACCGCGGCCAGCTTCGTCCTCGTCAACTTCATCACCGACCTCGTCTACGCCGCTTTGGACCC
>DASUXN010000063.1:0-2055 GCA_036377875.1 Acidimicrobiales bacterium | reverse complement strand
GCCGACCACCAGCTCCAGGCTCCCGCCGCCCAGGTCGAGGCACAGCGCCGGCCCCGGGTCGATGAGCACGCTGGCCTGCACGGCCCGGAAGATGAGGGCGGCCTCCTCCCGGCCGCTGATGACCCGGACCGTGACGCCCGCCTCGGTGGCGAAGCGGGAGACCAGCTCGGCCCCGTTGTCGGCCTCCCGGATGGCGCTGGTGGCGCAGGCCACGATCTGCTCGACGCCGGCCGCCTCCGAGAGGGCCCGGAAGCGGCGGACGGTCTCGAGGGCCTGCTCGACCGCGTCGTCGCTCAGCCGCCCCGTGCGGGCCACCACGTCGCCGAGCCGCAGCATCTCCTTCTCCCGCAGGACCGGGTCGAAGCTGCCGTCCGCGCTGGCATCGGCCACCAGGAGATGGAACGAGTTGCTCCCAAGGTCCATGGCGGCGATCCGCACACCACGCAATGTACGGCCCACCGGGAGGCCCGCCTGACATCCCCGCTTGTTCGCCCCCCGTTCACCTTCCGTCCACCTCCGGGTGGCCTCACCGAAAGGGGCTCCCCCTAGCGTCGACCCGGCGGCCGGGGTGCGGCCGGAGAGAGGGAGGCTGGAATGAATCGAGTCGCTGGACGAGGGGGCCGGCTGCTGGCCACCGTCTTCGCGCTGGCCGTCGTGCTGGCCGCCTGCGGCGGGGACGACGACGCAGATACGGCCACCGGGGACACGGGGACCGGCGGGAGCGAGTTGTCGGGCGAGATCGTGATCGACGGGTCCTCCACCGTGGCCCCGATCAGCGAGGCCATCGCCGAGGAGTTCCGGAACGAGGCGGCCGACGTCAACGTCACGGTCGGGACCTCGGGCACGGGCGGCGGCTTCGAGAAGTTCTGCGCCGGCGAGACCGACATCTCCGACGCGTCCCGGGCCATCAAGGACGACGAGAAGCAGGCCTGTGCGGCCAAGGGCATCGAGTTCTCCGAGTTCCGCATCGGTCTCGACGGCCTGGCCATCGTCACCTCGGCCGAGAACGGCTTCCTGCAGTGCCTCAGCCTCGAGCAGATGTCCACCATCTTCAAGGAGGGCGGCGCCACGACGTGGAACCAGGTCGACCCGGCCTTCCCGGCCGAGAAGATCGCCATCTTCGCCCCCGGCACCGACTCGGGCACCTACGACTTCTTCGTGGAGGAGGTCCTGGGCGACCCGGACGACGGGGGCCTCAAGCCGCGGGCCGACTACACGGCCTCGGAGGACGACAACGTCCTCGTCCAGGGCATCAAGGGCGAGAAGAACTCGTGGGGGTACTTCGGCTTCGCCTACTTCACCGAGAACAAGGACACCCTGAAGGACATCCAGGTCTCGGGGGACGACGGGGCCTGCGTGACGCCGAGCGACGAGACGGTGGAGTCCGGCGACTACCCGCTCAGCCGGCCGCTCTTCATCTATGTCAAGAAGACGGCCCTGGAGCGCCCGGAGGTCACGGAATTCGTCAGGTACTACCTGGAGACGACCCCCGAGATCATCAAGGACGTGGGCTACACCGCGGCCCCGGCCGAGGACTACGAGCAGGGCCTGGCGCAGCTCTGAGGCGAATGCCCGCGGCCGGAGCCGGCCGCGGGCTTCTGTCCTAGCATCGAGCCCTTCGCAGCCATGGCGATCTCCCCTCTCACTTCCGACCTCGGCATCACGCGCCGGCGTTCCCGGCCCGGGGAACGGGTCATCGTCGGCGTGCTGTTCGTCTGCGCCGTCCTCTCCGTCCTGGTGACGGTGGGGATCATCGCCGTGCTGGCCGAGGAGACCATCCGGTTCTTCACCAAGGTCTCCCCGGTGGACTTCCTCACGGGCACCCGGTGGACGCCCGCCAGCGGCGAGGGGGGCCGCTACGGCGTGCTGCCCCTCGTCAACGGCTCCCTGATGATCGCCCTTGGCTCGCTGGTGGTAGGGCTCCCGCTCGGGCTGGCCACGGCCATCTACCTCTCCGAGTACGCCCGGCCCCGGGTGCGGGCCGTGGTCAAGCCCGTGCTCGAGGTGCTGGCCGGCATACCCACCGTGGTGGTGGGTTTCTTCGCCCTCAACTTC
>DASUXN010000062.1:0-8346 GCA_036377875.1 Acidimicrobiales bacterium | reverse complement strand
ATCAGGCATCAGCTCCAATGTGGGTGACGAGCGCTGTCGAAAGTGGCGGCGGCGCGCACACCTGAGAATTTCTCCTACGTAGATAGTAACAAACCACCTGGCCCAGATCATCCGTCCCTCCGAACTGGGGGCGGGGCCGGTCCCCCATGTCGCCGCACGGCTCCGGGAAGGGACAATGGCCGCCGGTGAGGCTCCGACTCCACCCCCGCCACCGCATCGACGCCTCGTGGGGCGACGCCGTCTTCGCCCTGGTGGCGGGCGTGCGGCCCCGGACGGCCCTCCCGGCCGCCCTCCCGGCCGCCGATGGGCCGCTGGTGGCCGTGTCGGTGCGGTCGGCCTTCCACCTGCTGCTGGATGCGGCCCGATGGGCGCCAGGGGACGAGGTGCTGATGTCGGCCGTGACCCATCCCGACATGGTGCGCATCGTCGAGCGGCGCGGGTTGCGGCCCGTGCCGGTGGACGTGGAGCCGGACACGCTGGCCGTCGGCCTTTACGCCCTGGAAGCGGCGGTGGCGTCGGCGCCCCGCGCCCGGGCCCTGGTCGTGGCCCACCTCTTCGGGGCGCGGGTAGACCTGGACGCGGCGGTGGAGGTAGCCCGCCGCCACGGGTTGCTGCTGGTGGAGGACTGTGCCCAGTCCATCCGGGGCCCGGACGACGGGGGCGACCCCCGGGCCGACGTGTCCCTCTTCAGCTTCGGCTTCATCAAGACGGCCACCGCCCTGGGCGGAGCCCTCGCCGTCGTACGCGACCCGCAGCTGGCGGCGGCGATGGCCAAGCGGCACGACGCGTGGCCGGTGCAGTCGGGCCGGGCCTATGCGGGACGGGCGTTGCGGTGCCTGGCCGCCCTGGCCTTGAGCCGGCCACTTGCCTACGGGCTGGTCTGCCGGGTGATCGGCGATCCCGGGCCGCTCGTGCGCTCGAGCCCGCCTTCCGGCGATGCCGAGTTCGCGGTTTGGCTGGAGCGACGACCCTGCCCGGCCCTGGTGGCGACGCTGAGGCGGAGGCGGCGGCGGTTCCCGTCCGACCGGCTGCGGCGGCGGGCCGAGGCGGGCGACGAACTGGCGCGGGCGGTGGACGCCGCCACCCTGGAGCGGCCGGGGTGGGCGGTAGAGAGCAGCCACTGGCTGTTCCCCGTCATCGCCGCCGACCCTGACGGGCTGATCGCCGCCCTGCGGGCTGCCGGATTCGACGCCGCCCGGGGCACCAGCCAGATCGCCGCCGTCGAGCCCGCTCCCCCAGTCGCCCGGCGCATGATGGAGGGGATCGTCTTCCTGCCCGCCTACCCCGAGCTGGGCCGCGCCGAGCGGGGCCGCCTCGCCGCCTACCTGGCCGCGGTCCCTCCCAGATAGTCGCCTCGCGCCTTCGCCACCTCGCAGGCGTGGTCGACGAGCTGGCGGAAAAGGCCCTGCTGCTCGGGAAGGTCCTCCAGCAGCTCGGGGTGCCACTGCACCGCGACCACGTGGGGGCTGCCGGGGATCTCGATGGCCTCGACGGTGTCGTCCTCGGCCCACGCCACGGCGCGCGTGCCGGGGGCCGGCTCCAGCACGGCCTGGTGGTGCAGCGAGTTCACGCTCACCTCCGTACAGCCCAAGGCTTCGGCCAGGTGGCTGTCGGGCTCGACCTTCACCCGGTGGACACCCTCGTGCCACCGGTCGACGTGGTCGTGGTCGTGGCCGGTGGCGGTGGGCACGTGGGGAACGAGCGACCCGCCCAGGGTGACGTTGAGCACCTGCATGCCCCGACACGTGGCCAGGACGGGGAAGTCGGCGTTGATGGCCTCCTCCAGCAGGCGAAAGTCGAAGGCGTCCCGCAGGGGGTCGACGGCCCGGGTCTCGGCGACCGGCTGGGCGTGATAGCGGCTGGGCTGGACGTCGCCGCCGCCGGTGATCAGCAGGCCGTGGACGACCCGCAGGGCGTGGGGCACCTCGTCGGGGTCGACCACGGGCAGGATGATCGGGAGCCCACCGGCCCGGACCACGCTCTCGACGTAGTGGCGCGAGGCGGTGTGAAGCAGTGTCGGCCCCAGCGCGGTCTCGACGACCCGGGGAAAGGCCGAGATGCCGATGACGGGGCGCATCAATTCGGAGCGTAGGCGGGTCGGCGACGCTACTCTGCGGGTTGAAGCAGGTCCTGCGACGCGGAGGAAGAAGTCCTATGACGGCCGGGGTGCGCAAGCGGAGCGTCGACACGCGCTCCCATCCTCGCGTCCGGTTCGTTCGGCGTCCCGCCTAGGCTTCGATTGCCCGGGGCGCCTGGGAAGTCCAGGAGGCTCCTCCGTTGTTTCCTTTTCCAGATCTACTTCCGCGGCTCGGCTGGGACGAGCGCTGGAGCGCCCTTTTCGCCCCCTTCTCCGACGCCGGGCTGACCCCGGGCCGGGTCGTACGGGTCGCCCGCGACCGCGTCACCGTGGCCACCGCCGCCGGCGACCTGGTGGCGACCGCCCGTGATCTGCCCGCCACCGGCGACTGGGTCGCCCTGAGCGGTGACCGCGTCACGGCCGTGCTGCCGCGGGCGTCGTCGCTGGTGCGGCGCAACCCCGACCGGCCGGTGGCCCAGGTGTTGGCCGCCAACGTCGACGTGGTGTTCGTCGTGGCTGCCCTCGACCCCTCCGTCAACCTCCGCCGCCTCGAGCGCACGCTGGCCGTGGCCTGGGAGAGCGGGGCGGTACCGGTGGTCGTGCTGACCAAGCCCGACCGATGTCCCGACGCGGCCGAAGCCGTCGCCCAGGTCGAGCGGGTGGCCCTGGGCGTGGAGATCGTGGTGGCCAACGGCCTCGCCGGCGAGGGGGTGGACCGGCTTCGAGCCGCAGTTGCCCCCACCGCGTTCGGGCACGCAGCCGGCGACCGGACGGCCGTGCTCGTCGGCGCTTCGGGTACGGGCAAGTCGACTCTCGCCAACCGCCTGCTGGGCGAGCCCGAGCGCATGGCCACCGGCGACGTGCGTGACGTCGACCGCAAGGGCCGGCACACCACCGTCACCCGCGAGCTCATGACCCTGCCCGGCGGCGGGGTGCTCATCGACACGCCCGGCCTGCGCGCCCTCGAGGTGTGGGACGTGGGCCACGGCGTGGCCTCCGCCTTCGCCGACGTCGACGAGCTGGCCGCCGGCTGCCGGTTCCGCGACTGCCGCCACCACGCCGAGCCCGGCTGCGCCGTCATCGGCCACGTCGACCCCGACCGGCTGCGCAACTGGCGCCAGCTGTCCGCGCCCGTGGACCGGGCCGAGCAGAAGCGGCGGGCCAGGGTCCTGGGCAAGGCCTACCGGCGCGACTTCAAGTCCTGAACAGCTCCTCCACGTACTCGACGAGGGGGTCGAGGTCGTTGCCGACGGTCACAAAGACCGCCGCTCGGCCCGGGCCGGGGGCCAGATCGGCGGCGAGCCGGCCCCCCTCCTCGGCCTCGGCCTCCCCCGTGACGAGGAGGACCGTCGCCCCGCTCGCCGCCAGACGGCGGGCGAGGGCGGGGACGTCGACACCGAGGGGGACGATCACGAGCTTGCCGGCGAGCATCCCGGGAATTTACGACCTGGCGAGTCAGGTTTAGAATTACGACATGTCCGCCGTTCCGCCGCCCCGGCCCATCGACCCGCGCGGGCCGCGGTTCAACCAGGCCGTGCTGGCGGTGGCGTTGCTGGTCGGGTTCCTCCTCGACTGGAAGCCGGTCGTGACCGTTTTCGCCGTCGTCCTGCTGCTGACGGCGGTCGGTGGAAGCCGCTACGGGCCGTTCCTCCGCCTCTACGCCGAGCTGATCCGTCCCCGTCTGGGGCCTCCCGCGGTGCTCGAAGACCCGCGCCCGCCCCGCTTCGCCGCCACCCTGGGCGTGGTCGTGCTCACTCTCGCCTCGCTCGCCTTCCTGGCCGGCGCGCCCGGCCTGGGCTGGGGATTGGCCCTGATCGTGGCCGCTCTGGCCGGCCTGTCGGCCACCACCGGGCTGTGCGTGGGGTGCGAGATCTGGCTGTTCTCGGCCCGCCGCCGCGGCGTGCAACTGGCGGGCTGAGACGATGACCGTCCGCCTTCTCGTCGTCGCCGTGCTGGTCGCCGCCTTCGCCGTCGCGCCGCTTCTCCACCGGCGCCGGATGCGCCGGTTGCAGGAACAGCCAGTGGACGGCGCTTCGCTGCCCGGCCACCTGCTCGAAGGCGCTCACCGCACGTGGGTGCTGTTCACCACGCCGTGGTGCGCCACCTGCGGCCCGGTGGAGGAGCGGCTGCGGGCCCACGACCCCGGAGCGAGGTTCGTCACCGTCGACGCCACCCGGGATCGTGACCTGGCCGGCGCCTTGGGTGTGCGCAGCGCACCGACGGTCCTGCTCGCCGACGGCCATGGACGGGTGCAGACCCGCCTGGTGGGTCCGGAGGCCGTCGACCGCTACGTCGTCACGGCTTCGACGGCGTAGGCGGCAGGGGCGCAGGCCCGAGTAGGGGCCGCTGGCCCGGCGGAAGGTCGGCCCGGCGGGGGTTGGACCGGTCACGGTCGGACAGGATCGGGTCGGCCACGCCCCAGTCGGCGCCCACGTGGGGGTCGTCCCACGCGACACCCAACTCGTCGTCGGGGCTGTAGTACTGGTCGACGAGATAGGTCATCGTGAGGTCGGTGAGGGCGGCGAAGCCGTGGCCCACGCCGGGCGGGATGTAGACGCCGCACTCGTTGCCGTCGCCGATGTCGAGGACCAGGGTGTTGCCGTCGGTGGGTGAGCCTTCCCGCAGGTCGTGGAGCACGACCCGGGCCACACCGCGGACGACGAACCAGTAATCGGCCTGGTGCAGGTGGTAGTGGAGGCCGACGAGGCTCCCCGCCGCCTTGTCCGACCGGTTCCCTTGCACCATCTCCCGCCCGTCCGGGAACCACGAGCGCCGGTACGTCTCGGTGAAGCGCCCGCGCTCGTCGCCGTGGCTCAGCGGGCTGACGACCACCACCCCCACGATCGCCTCGCTACGTTCGATCTCAAGGCTCGAAGCGCCCATATCCCCCCCGGTAGAAGATCAGCGGGCGACCGTCGGTGGCCACGTCGAGTTCCTGCACCCGCCCGACGACGATCACATGATCGCCCGCGTCGTACTCTGCCTCGAGCGTGCAGTCGACCCAGGCCAGGACCTCGTCGATCACCGGTGCGCCCGACGGAGCCGGCCACCACCGCAGGTCGTGGAACTTGTCGAGGTTGCGGGCGGCGAACCGCCGGCTCAGCGCCTCCTGGTGCTCGGTCAGGACGTTGACGGTGAACGAGCCCACCGACCGCAACCGCGGCCACGTCGACGACGTCTTCGCCGCGCAGAAGGCCACGAGCGGCGGGTCGAGGGATACCGACGTGAACGAGTTGACCGAGAGGCCGATCGGCTGAGCGTCGTCGACGCCGGCCACGATAGTGACGCCCGTGGCGAAGTGGCCGAGCACGGACCGGAACCGGGCCTCGTCGAAGGTGGCAGGGGGCGTCGCCTCCGGGCCGAGCGGGTCCTCGACGGCGCCGGTCACGGCCCGACGCTACCGGCGCTTGCGTTCGGGCCACGCAGGCCGGTAGTTGCGTTCGGGCCACGCAGGCCGGGCGTTGCCCGGCACCACCAGACGTCCGTCCGGTATGGGACGGGGAAGCGGTCGGGCAGCTCGTCGAGCAGGGCCCGTACCCGGTCGAGCAAGGCCGCCCGTTCGGCCTCGGGCAGAGCGGCGATCCAGCTGATCGAGGCGATGCGCTCGACCATGGTGGGGGCGTCCGTGTCGTGGACGTACGGATGGGAGCGGTGGCGGAGGGGCCCGAACAGGGTCGTGGACTCGAAGGCCGCCTTCCATTCGCCGCCCCGGTAGGTGGGGACGTCGTGGCGGTAGGGCTCGTACAGCTCACCCAGGCGCACCACCCAGTCGGCCGACGGCTCGCGCACGTTCCAAACGAGACCCAGTCCCCCGCCGGGCGTGAGCACCCGGGCGATCTCGGCCAGGGCCCGTACGCCATCGAACCAGTGGAAGGCCTGGGCGACGACGACGGCGTCGACGCTGCCGTCGTCGAGAGGGATCGACTCGGCCGTCCCGTCGAGGACCTCGGCCGCCGGCACGGCCCGCACCAGCTCCTCCCGCATCCCCTCCGACGGCTCGACCGCCACCACGCGGGCGCCAGTCGGGACGAGGAGGCGGGTGAGCTTGCCGGTGCCGGCGGCGAGGTCTACGACGGTGCGCCCCGGTCCGATGCCCAGCGCCCCGACCAGGTCGGCGACCGCCTCCTCCGGGTACGAGGGCCGGGCCCGCTCGTAGGCCCCGGCGCTGATGTCGAAACCGGCGGCAGCCGGGTGGATCTCAGCCGTGGAGGATGAGCTGGATGGAGTTGCCCATGACGACGACGAAGTAGAAGCTGGCCACCATCATCAGCAGGTTGGACACTCGGCGGTGAGCGCCGGCGGCGAGGGCGGCCACGGCGATGAAGGCGGCCACCGAGATCTTGGTGTGGGGCAGGATGCCGTTCTCGATCAGCCGGGCCGACAGGGGGTTCATCTCCGTCCCACCCCGAGCCAGCATGGTCTGGGTGGTCAGCACGTCGAGGACGTTGAGCACCAGGATGGCCACGGCTAGCATGGAACGGAGCCAAAGCTCTCGGGGCACTTCCCAGATCTGAAGCTCTGCCACTCGCACCGCTGCCCAGCCTCCCTGCGTAGTCGGATGATGGGGTGTCAATAGGTCGTTCGACTCATTGTGAGCGAGCCCCAGGCGATTGCGCCAG
The DNA here is from genome assembly GCA_036377875.1 of Acidimicrobiales bacterium. Classification (GTDB taxonomy): domain Bacteria; phylum Actinomycetota; class Acidimicrobiia; order Acidimicrobiales; family AC-14; genus JBFMCT01. The sequence goes on along the minus strand of DASUXN010000062.1, from coordinate 1,650 downwards.
ACTCTGAGTGGTTTTTTTCCTGCGGAGCGTGCTGGTAATCGTGATCGAGCTCGGACTGCGCAACGACGTCTACCGGCGCCCCCTGTCTACCGCCCTGGACCGGCTGGGGCTGCGCGAGGGCTGGAGATGTGTGGACGTCGGCGCGGGGGGCGGGGACGTGGCCGTGGCTCTGGCCGAGGTGGTGGGACGCGACGGCCGGGTCTACGCCGTCGACAGCGACCCCCACGCCCGCGACTCGGTGGCCGAGGCGGCCTCCGCCTACAGCCAGGTCGTCGCCATCACCCAGACGGCCGAGGAGCTGCTGCTGCCCGAGCCCGTCGATCTCGCCTTCTGCCGCTTCCTGCTCATGCACGTGGCCGATCCGCTGCGAGTGGTCGCCCGCATGCGCGACGCGGTGCGTCCCGGCGGGTGGGTGGTGGCCCAGGAACCGGTCACCTCGGCGGGACGGGTGGGAGGCCAGGCCTTCACCATGCCCGGCGCCCTCCACCCCGACGTGGGGGCGGTGCTGCCCGCCCTGGCCGGGCAGGCCGGGCTGCACATCGTCGACGCCTGGGCCGAATCGCAGGCCGGGTGCGGCGAAGGGCCGGTTAAGGAGTACCTGGCGCACCTGACAGGAGCCGACCCGGGTGACGACCCCATCGTCCTGCCGCCGCTCGTGACGGTGGTGGCCAGACGGCCGGCTGCGTAGGCAGAGGTCAACCGGGCGGGCGCCCGGCCCGTTGACATGTCAGCCGACAAACCCGGAGGCTTCTCATGGGCACCGCACGAACGACCCTGGCGGTGGTGCTGGCCGCCATCGCGCTGGCGATCCCGGGGTGGAGCGGAGCGCAGACCACGACCTCATCGTCGATCACCTCGAGCACAACCACCACGTTCGACCACTGCCTGAACGATCTCGTCCAGATCGTCACGTCGAGCGGCTCGGTCGAGTGCCGCCGCCCCAACGGCGAGTTGGTCTGCATCCTGCACGTCGGCATCCCGCTGACGTGCCCGCCCAGCTCCATCGACGGGCCGTTCGCCACCACCCCGCCCGGGGTGACGACGTCGGTGCCCGTCAGCCCCCGCGTCATCCTCGGTACCGGCCAGTCCGATCCCGCCCCCACCCGGTCGCCGGTGCGGTTCACCGGTTGAGGCCGGTTGAGGCCGGGTGAGCTACCGCTCGATGGTGAGGTCCCGGTAGTAGAACCAGTACGTCCGCCAGCGGACGACGCCGGTGGCGGGCAGGCCGATCAGGTGCCAGAACATCCGCCATGTCTCGCGCAGGCCCTTGAGCCGGCCGTACTTCTCCCGCTTGGTGCGGTGGGTGACGCCGTCCATGATCCGCACCGTCGTGGGGAGGCGGCCCTCGGCGATCACCTCGTTGATGATGATCTCGATGTCGTAGCCCCGGCGCTTGGCGGGCGGGACCGAGTCCCACACCCACCGGGGGATGATCCGCTCCCCGCTGGTGGGCGCCAGCCGGACCACGACGGGGTTCCAGCGGCCGTAGTCGAACCAGCCCAGCGACATGGTGGCCCGGCCCTCGAGGAACGGCTCGCAGACGGCGTCGAGATGGGCGGGTGTGAGGCCGAGGCAGTCCGCGTCGCAGAACAGGAAGGCGTCGGCGCCACTGGCGGACACACCCGCGTCCATGGCCGCCGCCTTGGACCC
>DASUXN010000061.1:0-4222 GCA_036377875.1 Acidimicrobiales bacterium | reverse complement strand
CGCCGCCGCCCTGCTCGCCGACACCCTGACCGCCATGGAGACGGGCCGAGCCGACACCATGCTGCGGGTGCTGGAAGCCAAGGCGGTGGCCAGCGAGGCGGCCACCGAGGTCACCGACCTGGCCATGCGGGCCTGCGGCGGCGCCGCCTTCCGCAAGGAGGTGGGGGTGGAGCGCAACTTCCGCGACGCCCGGGCGGCCACCGTCATGGCCCCCACCACCGATGCCCTGTACGACTTCATCGGCCGCATCGCCTGCGGCCTTCCGGTGTTCTGATGGCCGCCGGCCGCAACGAGACGCTGATGATGGGCGCCGTCGCCTACGACGCCAAGGTCGTGACCATCTGGGACGGCTTCCGCGAGTGGTTCCGGGCCGAGGGCCTCCCCTTCGACTACGTCCTGTACTCCAACTACGAGCGCCAGGTCGAGGCCCTGGCCGGGGGCGAGGTCGACGTCGCCTGGAACTCTCCGCTCGCCTGGGTGCGGGCCCGGCGGCTGTGCCCGGGCGCCGAGGCGGTGGCCATGCGGGACACCGACCGCGATCTCACGTCGGTGGTCGTCGTGCGGGACGACTCGGGCATCGAGTCGGTGGCCGACCTCGCCGGCCGCCGGGTCGGGGTGGGCGCGGTGGACTCGCCCCAGGCCACGCTCCTCCCCATCTGGCACCTGCGGCGGTCGGGAGCGGGCGGCTTCGAGGCCGTCCACCACCAGGTAGGCGTGGGCAAGCACGGCGACCACGTGGGCGGGGAGCGGGCCGCGGCGCGGGCGTTGGTGGAAGGTCGGGTGGACGCCGCCTGCATGATCGACGGCAACTCGCTGCTGTTCGCCCGCGAGGGCACCCTCCCGCCCGGCGCCACCCGGGTCCTGACCCAGACCCCCGTCTACGACCACTGCAACTTCACCGCGGTGGCCGGGGCGGTGCCGCCCGATCTCGTGAAGGAGTTCACAAGGCTGCTGCTGGCCATGTCCTACGACGATCCCGACGTCCGGCCCCTGCTCGATCTGGAGGGGCTCAAGGCGTGGCGGCCGGGCCGGACCAGCGGTTACGGCCCGCTCGAGGAGGCGGTGGGCGAGCAAGGCTTCTACGGGCCCGACGGCAGCGTGACGGCCGAGGGCTACGAGCCGTGACCGAGCTCGAGCTGGGCGACCTCGGCCTGGACGCCGGTGGCCACCTGCTGCTGCAACGGCAGTTGCGGCGGCTGCCGGTGGGCGGCGTCGTGGGGGTGCGGGGGCGCTCTCCCGACCTCGGCGTCCACCTGCGGGGCTGGTGCCGCGCCGGCGGCCACGGGTTCGCCGACGGCGACGGCGGCGGCTTCCGGGTGACCCGCGGACCGGCCGAGGACGACCGGTGGCGGGGAGCGGAGCGGTCGGCGGGGCCCGGCGGAGGCGTCGTCGAACGTCCTCCGTCCACATGGGGCCTGGCCGCACGGGGGGCGCGGGTGGAGCAGGGTGGCCCCGCCTTCCCGTTCGCCCTCGACCGCAGGGACGAGGTCTGGAGCGATGCGGCGGCCGCCATCTACCGCCAGGCCGCGGCCAACCAGTGGGACCCGGCCACCGCCGTGCCGTGGGAGGCCCCCATCGACCTGCCCGACGACGTCGAAGAGGCCGTCGTCCAGGTCATGACCTACCTGATCGAGAACGAGAACGCCGCCCTGGCCGTGCCCGCCCGCTTCCTCGGCCAGGTCCACCCCCACTTCCGCGAAGTCGTGCAGGCCCTGGCCGTCCAGATCGCCGACGAGGCCCGCCACGTCGAGGTGTTCACCCGCCGGGCGCTGCTCACGGGGGCCTCCCCCGGACTGTCGACGGTCGGCGGCCAGGCCTCGCTGCTCACCCTTCTCGAGGAGCCCGACTACGCGGTCGCCCACTTCCTGCTGTCGGTGCTGGGGGAGGGCACGTTCCTCCCGCTGCTGGCGTTTATCGAGACCTACGGGCCCGACCCCGTGACCCGCCGGGTCGCGCACCTGGCCCTGGCCGACGAGGGCCGCCACGTCGCCTTCGGCATGGCCCACATGGAGGAGGTGCTGGCCGCCGACCCCGGTCTCCGCCCCCGCCTGGCCACCGCCATCCGGCGCCGCCACGACGCCCTGGCCAACACCGCCGGCCTCAACGCCGACGTGTTCGACGCCCTCGTCGTGCTCGCCGCCGGTTCATGGGACCCCGACGCCATCGGCCGCGGCTACGCCGCCGTGCGGTTCCTGCAGGACGAGATGGGCGTCGGCCGCCGCCGCCGCCTCGTGAAGCTCGGCTTTCCGGCCGACGAGGCGGCCGAACTGTCGGCCCTTCACACCCGCAACTTCATGTAGGGCCGTCTCACGCGAGCCGGACCCGCTGCACGTAGATGTCGTCCACGCTGAAGTCGCTGCTGAACACGGTGGTGAACCCGATCTTCAGCGTCGAGGCGCCGCTCGCCGCCGGCCCTCCGAGGTCGATCGTGCCCCGGGTGTCTCCTGGCGCGAAGGTCCTGGCCCAGTCCTCCGCCACCACCGAGTAGCTCTTACCGGTGTTGTCGACGGCGGAGAAGTACCCGAAGGTGGGGAGGGTCACGCTCGTCCGAAGCCGGTTGCGCACCAGGAGGAACAGCCGGATCGTGGACCCGACCTCCACCTTCTCGACGATGAGCGAGAGGTTGCCGCTGGTGCCCGTCCATGGGCCCTCGATCGTGCGCGTCTCGGGGGTGGGATCGGGAGGCAGGGGAGCCGCGGTCGTGACCGTCGAGTCGGCTGGGCCCGTCGCCACCGTCGTCGGGGACGTTCCCACGTTCACGTCCGGCCCCGGACTGTCGCCGCCTCCGAGGGCGACGGCCGCCACCACGATCACGACCGCCAGCAAGACCACCGGAACGACGGCCTTCACCCAGCCGGGCACGCCGGGCGCCGGCTCCTCGGATGGGCCGGCGTAGGGACGGGTCGGGGCGACGGGCATCGACCACCCGGAGGGCGACGAGGAGGTGGTGGGGGAGGTGGGCGGCTCCGACGCGGGCTGGCCGTAGGGCGAGAACTGGGGCCGGAACGGCAAGGGTCGGGAGGGCTCGGGCGGGGACGGCTCGCTCGGGACGGCGGCAACCCGCGCTTGGACGGGTGGCGGCGGGTCGGGGGGAGGCGGAGGCGGGCGCTTCGCCAGGGGCCGGACGACGTCCTCCAGCGCCTCGCTGAGCTTGCGCATGCCGTCGTCCCAGTCGACAGCGCGCAGTTCGAGGCAGTTCCGCTTGGTCAGGCCCCGCAGCGCGGGCGGGAGGTCGGCGGCGGTGGGCGGCTGGGCGTCTTCCACCAGCACGGGCACCACGAGGATCTCACGCGCCAGGGCGCTGCCGATCTCCTGGCGCACCCAGTCCTTGGGATCGTCGAGCCGGCGCTTCCCGTTCTGGCTGGCGGTCAGCCAGTCGTCACCGATCACCGCTACCAGGGCGTCGCAGGAGTTGACCTGGGCGCCGAGCCGCTCGTGGAAGTCGGCGCCCGCCTTGATCCCCGTGCCGTCCAGGAACACCTGGTCGGCGCCGAAGCGCTCGGCCAGGTCCCGCTGCATGCGGCCGGCGATGTAGCCCGAATCCTTGCGCCGATAGCAGATGAAGATGCCGCCCATCCCGACCGCCTCCAGGGGCGACGAGCGGCGGCCGCCGTCTGGTCCGCCGTCGAAGCTCGTGCCCTCTCTTCGAGTCTACGAGGGACTCGTTCGATACGTCGGGAGACCGCCCCGGGCCGGCGGACCGGCCCATCGGCAACTTCCTGTGCGTTTCGGTATCTCGGTGGGCCCGGCGCGCTCTTCGCCGGTGGCGGAACGGGAACGGCCCGGTCCGGGGGAATCACGAAGGCGGACAAATGTTCAAGCGAACGATCTTCACGAGCACGGTTGTCGCGGGAATCGCGCTGACGCTGGGCGTGGGCCCGGCTCAGGGCGACCCGGCCAAGAGCGAGAGCAAGGCCGCGGTCGGCGCCGCCGACCAGCAGGCACTGGACGCCGAGGCGGCGGCCGGGCGGGCGACGGGGAAGTCCGATCCCGGCAAGGAGCGGGCCCTACAGGCCGTCCAGGCCAACATCGCCCGCCACGTCGAGCGCAGCGGCACCGAGCACTCCTTCGCCAGCTACCTCGACCGGGAGACGGGCCGGATCGTGGTCGAGACCAACGCCCCCGAGGGGCTCGCCCGGGCCCTCACCGCGGTCGGCGGCGACGCCGTGCAGCTGCGGGACGGGAGCGCATCCGACGGGTTCAGCCGCAAGGCCGACGTCCC
>DASUXN010000060.1:0-6100 GCA_036377875.1 Acidimicrobiales bacterium | reverse complement strand
GGGGCGTCCCGGGTGTTTCGGGTGTTTCGGACGCCCCCAGCCCCAGCTCGCCTCCCTCAGCCTTCGGGCGGCGGCGTCCAGATGCCGACGTGACCGCCGCTCGGGTCGACGACGTGGGCGTAGACGAGTCCGATGGGGGTCGAGGTGGCAGGGACGAGGATCCGCCCGCCCAGCTCCTCGACCCGCCGGCAGGTGTCCGCCACGTCCGCGACCTGGACACAGGGCACCGCGTAGGTCGAAGGCGTACCGTCCGGGGTCGTCCGAGTGTCCTGGATTCCGCCCGGGAGCTGGTGGTCCTGTCCGGTGGAGACGATCGAGTACGGGCCCTGGAGCTCGAAGCTCCAGCCGAACAGCTCGCCGTAGAACCGCCGTGCCACGTCGGGATCGGGCGTGCCGATCTCGAACCAGGTGACGGCGCCGTGGATTCTGGTCAGTGTGGTTTCGCTCATGCCGCGACCTTGGACCGGCCCGGCGACAACGTCCTGTCGGGGTTTTACTCGAGAAGTGACGGCTGGGCGACCATGCCCTCGAGGTCGGGCGGGGTCTCGAAGGCGCGGTCGGGCGCCCGCTCGTCGAGGACGCGAACTCGCCTGAACCGGTCGACCCGGAAGACCCGCTGGTCGTCCCGCAGCCGGCACCAGCCGACGAGGTACCACCGGTCCTCCACGCCGACGAATCCCATGGGCTCGATGCGACGGCACGTGACCGCGCCGCCCTTGTCTTCGTAGTCGACCTCCACGACCATGCGGTCGACCACCGCCTGCTCCATCCCGGCCGGCACCGGCATCCCCGCCGTCGGCGGCGTGAGGACGTGGACGCGCCGGGCGAGAGCGCGCGCCTCGTCGGCGCCGCTGTCTCCCATGGCGGCCAGAAGCTTGTGCAGGGCGGTGCGGGCGGCCTGGGCCAGCGGCGTCGCGCCGGGACGGGCCAGGGCCACGGCCACCGCCGTCGCCTCGGCGGGGGTGAAGTTCACCGGCGGCAGCGTGCGCCTCGAGTCGAGCGCGTAGCCGCCCCGGCGACCGGGGGTGGCGTAGATCGGCACGCCCGCCTGCTGGAGGGCGGAAAGGTCGCGCTCCACCGTCCGCACGCTCACCTCGAACCGCCGGGCCAGCTCCGGCGCCGACCGGGACCTCGGCGCCACCGCCCGCAGCTCCTCGACCAGGGCGTAGAGCCGGTCGGTCCTGTTCACCCTCGAAGGCTACGGCGCGGCGCCCGCGTGACAGCCCTACCCGTCGACGACGGCCAGTCGGATGCGCTTGTTGCCCTTGCCCTTGGATTCCGTCTTCAGGACCTGCACCCGCCCCACCTCGTCGGTCGAGCGGACGTGAAGCCCGCCATCGGCCTGCTTGTCCAGGCCGACGATGTCGATGACCCGGATGGGGTCGACACCCTCGGGGATCAGATTGACCTTGGTGCGAATGAGGTCGGCGTCGGTGAAGGCCTCGTTCCGCGGCACCCAGGCGACCTCGACGGGCCTGGCCGCCTCGAGTTCGGCGTTGACCAGATCCTGGACGAGCGGGCCGAAACCCTCGGGCAGCGGGTCGAACTCGAAGTCCATCCGGGCCGACAGCGGCTCCATGTTCCCTCCGGTCACCGGCACGCCCCAACCGTTCCAGATCACGCCGCACAGGACGTGCAGGGCGGTGTGGGTCCGCATGAGGGCGTGGCGTCGATCCCAGTCGATCTCGCCCTCGACCTCGTCGCCCACGGTTGGGACCGGTCCGTCCAATGTGTGCCAGACCACGTCGCCCTCCTTGCGGACGGCGGTCACCCGGGCGGCGCCCAGGCTGCCCGTGTCGTAGGGCTGCCCGCCCCCGGTGGGGTAGAACGCGGTGCGGTCGAGGGCGACCTGGTTGCCTGCTCGGACGTCGACTACCCGGCCCGTGAACGTGCGTAGGTAGGCGTCGGTGGCATAGAGCAGTTCGGTGCCGGCGCTCATCCCCCGGAGGCTACGTCGCCTCCCAGGTAGGCGGCCCGCACCGCCTCGTCGCCCAACAGCTCGGCGGCGGCGGCGTCCTTCACCACGCGGCCCGACTCCAGCACGTAGGCCCGGTCGGCCCGCTGCAGAGCCTGGGCGGCGTTCTGCTCGACCAGCAGCACGGTCGTCCCCTGCTGGTGGATCTCGGTGACGATGTCGAAGATCTGGCTGATGAGCCGGGGGGCCAGACCCATGGACGGCTCGTCCAGGAGCAGCACCTTGGGGCGGGCCATGAGCGCCCGCCCGATGGCCAGCATCTGCTGCTCGCCCCCCGAGAGGGTGCCGCCCGTCTGGGTGCGGCGCTCGGCGAGCCGCGGGAACAGACCGAAGACCCGGTCGAGGTCGTTCTCCAGGCCTCCCGATTTGGCCTTGCGGGTGTAGGCGCCCATCTCGAGGTTCTCCAGCACGCTCATGCCCGGGAAGATGCGACGGCCCTCGGGCGCCTGGGAGATCCCCAGCCGCACCCGCTCGTGAGCGGGCACGTCGGCCAGGTTGCGGCCCTCGAACCGCACCGTTCCCGAGCTGAGCGGCCGCACGCCCGAGATCGTCTTCAGCGTCGTGGTCTTTCCCGCCCCGTTGCCGCCGATGAGGGCGACGATCTCGCCTGCCCCGACGTGCAGCGACACGCCTTTGATCGCCTCGACCTTGCCGTAGTGGACGTGGATGTCGTCGAGCTCGAGGAGCACATCGCGGTCGGTCATGTCGCCGGCGCCCCCAGATAGGCCTCGATCACCCGCGGGTTGCTCTGGACGTCCGCAGGGACGCCTTCGGCGATCTTCTCGCCGAACTCGAGCACCGCCACCCGGTCGGACACTCCCATGACCAGGCCCATGTCGTGCTCGATGAGGACGATGGTCAGGCCGGTGTCCCGCAGCCGCCGGATGAGATCCATCAGGCCGCGCTTCTCGATGGGATTCATCCCCGCCGCCGGTTCGTCGAGAAGCAGCACGGTGGGTCGGGTGGCCACCGCCCGGGCGATCTCGAGCCGTCGTTGGTCGCCGTAGGGCAGGTTCCGGGCCAGATCGCGAGCCCGGGAGGCGATCCCGACCTCGGCCAGCAGGCGGGTCGCCTCCTCGTCCGCCTCCCTCTCCTCGCGCCGGTGCCGGGGGATCCCGAGCAGGGCACCGGGCACGCTCGTGCGGTGGCGGGCGTGCACCCCCACGAGGACGTTCTCGCGCGCCGTCATGTCCGGGAACAGGCGGATGTTCTGGAACGTGCGAGCGATCCCCGAGCGGGTCACCTGGTGTGGCCACCGCCCGGACAGCCGTCGGCCGTTCAGCCGGACCTCGCCGCCCACGGGCCGGACGGCGCCGGTGACGGCGTTGAAGACGGTGGTCTTTCCGGCGCCGTTGGGACCGATGACGGCGAAGATCTCGCCCTTGCGGACTTCAAGGTCGATGGCACGGCACGCCACCACCCCGCCGAACTCCACCTGGAGGCCCTTGATCTCGAACACCACCTCCGACGTCCCGGCCGGGGCCGGGGCGGTCGGCGCGGGTGCCGGCGGCGGTGGTGATGACGCCGCCGGCGGCAACGGGGCGGCGGTGGCCTCGTCGGCCGGCGCCTCGATGGCCGGCGCCTCGGCGTCGGCGTCGACGTCGACGTCGACGTCTGTATCGGTCTCGGTGGCGTCGCCTGGAACCGCACCCAAGGCGTGTTCGGGGTCGGCCTCGGCCAGCTCGGCCGCCCGCCGGCGGCTCGGCAGGAGTCCCTGGGGCCGGAAGATCATCATGACGACGAGCGCCGCCCCGAACAGCAGCACGCGGTACTCGACCACGTTGGTGGCATTGCCGCCGGTGAGCGAGTTCAGCCAGCGGGTGATGGTCTCCCCCGCCGCCACCTCCCGCAGGTACTCGGGGATGAACCCGATGGCAAAGGCACCGGCTATCACGCCCGGGATCGAACCCATCCCGCCCAGGACGACGGCGGCCAGGATGATGACCGAGAGGAAGAACGGGAAGTTGTCGGGGCTGATGAAGCTCACCTTGCTGGCGTAGATCCAACCACCCAGGCCGCCGGTGGACGCCCCGATGGCGAACGCCCACAGCTTCATCTTGAAGGCGGGCACACCCGTGGCTTCGGCCGCGTCCTCGTCCTCCCGAATGGCGACCCACGACCGGCCGACCCGTGAGCGTCCGAGGCGGACGAGCATGACCACGACGAGGACGATGGCGGTGAGTACGAGGTAGTAGTACGGCAGCGGGGCGAGGGCGAACTCGGCGCCGGCCACGGGCGAGGGATGCGGGATCCCGGTGATGCCGCGGGCCTCACCCAGCGACTCGGAGTTCTGGGCGACGATGCGGGCGATCTCGCCGAAGCCGAAGGTGACGATGGCCAGGTAGTCACCCCGCAGTCGCAGGGTGGGCCCGCCGATGATCACCCCGGCGATCGAGGTGATGATCACGGCGACGACCACCGCCTCCCACGGTCCCCAACCTTCGGTGGTGGTCAACTTGGCCGTGGTGTAGGCGCCGACCGCGTAAAACGCCACGTACCCGAGATCGAGCAGGCCGGCCTCGCCCACCACCACGTTGAGCCCAAGGGCGAGCAGGACGTAGATCCCGACGGGGAAGAACAGGACCGACTGCCAGTAGGGCTCGAGGCCGAGCGGGATCAGGATCGCGGCGAGGAGGAGGGTGGCGAGCGCCGCTCCCTTGACGATCCGTCCCTGGTGCGACCACCAGCGGGAGACGGCTCGCGTGGGCGAGGGCACGACCGGAAGTCGGGCCCGCAGCGCGTTCACGCCCGGGCCTTCCCGAGGCTCTCGCCGAGCAGGCCGGTGGGACGGAACATCAGCACGAGGATTAGGACGGTGAAGGCGAAGACATCCTTCCACTCCCCGCCCAACACGGTGGCGCCCCAGTTCTCGAGCAGCCCGAGCAGGATGCCGCCCAGCAGCGCACCGCGAACGTTGCCTATTCCGCCGAGTACTGCGGCGGTGAAGGCCTTGAGGCCGAGCAGGAAGCCGATGTTGTAGCGGGCGGACTCGAAGAACACGCCGAACAGGGTTCCCGCCGCCCCCGCCAGCAGTCCGCCCAACAGGAACGTCAGGGCCACGACCTTGTCGATGTTCACGCCCATGAGGGCGGCCGTCTCGGGGTCCTGGGCGGTGGCCCGGATGCCGCGGCCCAGGCGCGACCGGGCCACGAACCGGTCCAGGGCGACCATGAGTATCAGGGCGGCCACGATGACCAACACCTTGTCGGTGCGGATGTTGGCCCCGCCGATCTCGAACAGCTGGCGCTTCTCCAGTACCCGCGGGAAGCCGAGCTGGTTGCGCCCGTAGCGGTGGGCGAAGAGCTCCTGGAGGAACAGGGAGATGCCCACGGCGGTGATCAGGGCGGCGAGGCGCGGGGCGTTGCGCCGGCGCAGGGGGCGGTAGGCGATCCGTTCCATTAGCAAGGCGGCCCCGCCCGAGGCCAGCATGGCCACCGCCATCACGACGAGCAGGACGAAAACGAGGCTGGCGCCCGTGCGGGCAGGGTCGGTGGTGTCGATGCCGAGGCCGTGCATCGCGAACAGGCTCGCGAACACCCCGATCATGAAGATCTCGGAGTGGGCGAAGTTGATCAGCCGCAGCACCCCGTAGACGAGCGTGTAGCCGAGGGCGACGAGGGCGTAGATCGCCCCGAGCGTCAAGCCGTCGAAGGTCTGGGGGCCGAACTGGTCGACCAGGCATTCGAAGCAGGCTCGGATGCTGCCCCCTACAACGGACGGAGGGCGCCGTGGCGCCCTCCGGTCCTGGCCTGCTCCACCTGATGTGCCGCCGGTTTCGTCTAGCCGACGTTGACGGTCTGGTGTGGGGCGATCTTGCCGCCCTTGACCTCGAAGACGAAGAACTGGCGCCGTACGAGGTTGCCGTTCGGCTCGAACTCGATGGTCTTCGACGCACCCTCGAAACGGTCGATGTCCTCGATGTACCGGAGGATGCTGGCCCGGTCGCGGTTCCCCTCCTTGATCGCCTGGATCAGGATCTTGGCCGCGTCGTATCCCTCGGGCGAGTACAGCCCGGGGTCTTTGCCGATCTCCCGGCGGTAGGAGTCGTAGAACGTCTTGAGGGCGCCCTGCGAGTCGGGCAGGGCGAGGTTGCACGGGCAGGCGATCTTGGCGCCCTCGGCGGCC
>DASUXN010000059.1:0-2105 GCA_036377875.1 Acidimicrobiales bacterium | reverse complement strand
AGCCGCCGCCGATGTCGGGCGAGATGATCTGGATGTTCTGCTCGGGCAGGCCGGCGACGAGGGCGAAGACGGTGCGGATGGCGTGGGGCGCCTGCGACGTCATCCAGATGGTGGCCTTACCGCTGGCCGGGTTGACATCGGCGATGCAGCCGCAACATTCCAGAGGGGAAGGATGTGATCGGGGGTAGAAGGTCGACAGGCTGACCACCTTGTCGGCGCCGGCGAAGGCGGCCTCGGTGGCATCGGGGTCGCCGGCCTCCCAGTGGTACACCCGGTTGTCGGTCTGGCCCTCTTTGTCGTCCCGGATGAGGGGGGCGCCGTCCTCCAAGGCCTTGTAAGGGTCGACGACCGGGGGGAGCGGGTCGTAGTCGACGTCGATGATCTCCAGGGCGTCGTGGGCCACGTACCTGTCCTCGGCGACGACGGCGGCGACCTCCTGGCCCTGGAAGCGCACCTTGTCGGTGGCCAGAACGGCCTGGGTGTCACCAGACAGCGTGGGCATCCAGGCCAGGTTGTAGGAGGCGAGGAGCTCACCGGTCACCACCGCCACCACGCCGGGCAGGGCCTGGGCGGCGGAGGCGTCGATCGAGTTGATCTTGGCGTGGGCGTAGGGGCTGCGCAAGATGGCCATGTGGAGCATTCCGGGGAGCTTGATGTCCTCGATGTAGTTGCCGCGTCCCTCGATGAAGCGGTCGTCCTCCTTCCGCTTCACGCTCTTGCCCAGCCACTGTGAGACTGGTTGGGACTGGGGCTGGGCCGGGGTGGCGGGCGCCTTGGGCGTCTTCGTACGGGCTCGGGTGGGAGCAGCCATGAGTCCTCCTACTTGGCCTTGGCGGCGTGATGGATGGCCTTGACGATGTTCTGGTAGCCGGTGCACCGGCAGAGGTTCCCGGAGATGGCCCAGCGGATCTCGTCCTCGGAGGGGTCCGGGTTCTCGTCGAGGAGGACCTTGCCCACGAGCATCATGCCCGGGGTGCAGAAACCGCACTGCAGGCCGTGCTCCTCCTTGAAAGCGACCTGGATGGGGTGGAGTTGGCCGTTGGTCTTCAGCCCCTCGACGGTGGTCACCTCCCGGCCGTCGACCTGCACGGCGAACATCGTGCAGGACTTCACGGGCGTGCCGTCCACCAGCACGGTGCACGCCCCGCAGCTCGTGGTGTCGCAGCCCACGTGCGCCCCCTGGAGCACGAGGTTGTCCCGAAGGAAGTGGACGAGCAGGAGCCGGGGCTCGACCTCGGCGGCGTAGAGCCGCCCGTTGACGGTGACGGTGATCGTCTGCATGTCGTCTCTCCTCCCTACGCGGCCTTGGTCCCGATGGCCTGGCTCAGACCCCGCGCCACGAACACCCGCACCATGTCTCGCTTGTAGTCGGCGGTGCCGCGCACGTCGGTCTTGGGGTCACTCGCGTCGGCCGCCAGTTGGGCGGCCTGGGCGATGGCCTTGTCGCTGAGGCGCTTGCCCACCAGGGCATTCTCGGCCGCGATCGCCTTGATGTTGGTGGCCCCCACCCCCGTGAGGGCGACGCCCGCTCGGCGCACGATGCCCCGTTCGGTGGAGACGAACACCGCCACACCCACGGTGGCGAAGTCCCCGACCTTGCGCTCGAGCTTCAGGTACGTACCGAACGACTTGGGCCCCGGGTCCGGCACAGTGGCCTCGACGGCCAGCTCGTCGGGACGCAGCACCGAAGTGAACGGGCCGTCGAAGAACTTGGTGATCGGGATCTTCCGCTGCCCCTTGGCGCTGCGTGCCACCACCTCGCCGTCCAGCGCAAGCATCACCGAACCCCAATCGCCCTGGGGGTCGGCGTGGCACAGGGATCCTACGAACGTGCCCTGGTTGCGGACGATGGGGTCGGAGATGAGCGGCGCGGCCGCCGCCATCGTCGGGTAGCGGGTCTGGAGCACCTCGGAGCGCTCCAGCGCGCTGTTGCGGACCAGGGCGCCGATGTGGAGGCGGTTCGACTTGTCGAGAGTCATGTCGTCGAGGCCGGGGATGCGGTTGATGTCAACGATCACGGCCGGGGCCGCGAAACGCAGCTTCATGAGGGGGATGAGGCTCTGGCCGCCGGCCAGAACCTTGGCGTCCTCCCCCCTCTCGGCGAG
>DASUXN010000058.1:0-9485 GCA_036377875.1 Acidimicrobiales bacterium | reverse complement strand
CCGAGCAGAGCATCCCCTCCGACCACCGGCCCCGGACCTTGCGCCGCCCGATCTCCATGCCGCCCGGGAGGCGGGCTCCCACCGGGGCGAAGGGAAGGAGGTCGCCCGGGCCGAAGTTGAAGGCGCCGCACACGACCTGGGTTACGGCCCCGTCGCCGCGGTCGACCTCGACGAGCTGGACCCGGTCGGCGTCGGGATGGGGCGCGGTCGACAGCACCCGGGCCACGACGATGTCGCCCAGGCCCTCGCCCACCCGCTCCATGCCCTCGACGACCAGTCCGAGGCCGGACAGGACGGCGGCGAGCTCCTCGGCGGGCGCTTCGATGGGCGCGAAGTCGCGCAACCAGGACGACGGAACTCGCATGGTCGCCAGGGTAGACGGCGACGCTCAGGCCGATCCGGTCCTTTCCCGGGCGTACGCCACGAGGGTGATGAGCCCTGCCAGCAGCACCGCCAGCCCGCCCCCATAGGCCAGGACCAGCCCGTACGCGGGCGAGGTGGTGCGCACCACCGCCCCACCGCCGGGCTGCTCCGCCCCGACCCGGGCGATGGTGGCGCCCATCGTCGCCATGAGGGCGAGGGCCCCGCCGGCCACCACCCACGCCCCCGACATCGGAGGTCCGGGCCGCACGCTCCACACCACCGCTGCCAATGCCAGCGCCGCCACCAGCGCCCCCTGGGCCAGGTCGAGCGCCTCCCAGCCCGTGTCGACGTGGCGCACCGACAGCAGCGCCAGCCCGGTGGAGACCCGCAGGGTGAACCAGGGCAGCCACAGCGACAGCAAGAGGACGACCCCTCCGGCCCGGGCCATGGCCGAAGCGTGCCTCGCCATCCGGCCAACGCTATAGCGCGCCCCTACTAAGAGCTCTCGCAGTTGAGGAGGCGGTCGGAGAAGAGATCGGGCTCACACTGGTCCCAGTCGCTACCGCCGTCGAGGTTGTCGGGGCCCGGGCCGCCCGACAGGCGGTCCGACCCCGACTCGCCGAACAGCTGGTCGCTGTCGCCTCCGCCCGACAGCGTGTCGTGGCCCGAGCCGCCGAAGAGCCGATCTCGTCCCGGCCCACCCTCGAGCACGTCCCAGCCCGGTCCTCCCAGAAGCGTGTCGTTGCCCTCGTCGCCGTACAGCACGTCGTCCTGGCCGGTCGTGGCCCGGTCGCTGTCGCCGCAGACGATGTCGTCACCTCCGCCCCCGTAGATCACGTCGAACCCGCCGAGGCCGACGATGACGTCGGGGCCCGTTGTCCCCCGGAGAACGTCGTTGCCGGGGCTTCCCACGATCGTGGCGACCCGCGCCTCACACGTGAACGGGCCGGTCGTAGGCGGGATGGACGTGGACGTGGTGGAGCTCGACGACGTGGACGTGGAGGAGGTCGATGACGTCGACGTCGACGTCGAGGTCGAGGACGTCGAGGACGAGGAGGTGGACGTGGAGGTCGACGACGAGGAGCTGCTCGAGCTGGAACTGGGCGGTGGTCCTTGCAGTGGCTGCCAGTTGGGATCGGTGTCGAGAGCGGGAACCGGCGTCGGCAGCCTCGTCACATCCGTCCCGTCGGGGTCCATGGTGAAGATGTCGTAGCCGTTGGGGGCGTCGAAGGCGTTCGACCCGAAGGCGATCCTGGTGCCGTCGGGGGACCACGCGGGCAGGACGCCCGCCCGGCCCGCCCCACCGACGATCATGTGCTGGTCGGTGCCGTCCGCGTCCATGACCCAGATCTGCCCCGGCCCGCGCCCGTAGACGATCTGAGAGCCGTCAGGCGACCAGTCGGGGCTTCGCTCCGCGCCCAGGGAGCCGGTGGTGGCGGTGAGGGCATGCTGGTTGCTGCCGTCGGCGTTCATGACCCAGATGTCGAACTCGCGTGCGTAGGCGATCTGCGTGCCGTCGGGGGACCACGCCGGCTCGAACTCCACTGCGACCGTCGGTGCCGTGGCGGTCAGATTGGTCTTGCCCGCGCCAGCGGCCGTCATCACCCAGATGTCGCCCTGCGAGGACCGGAAGGCGATCCTCGTGCCGTCGGGCGACCACGTCGGGTTGACGCCTCCGTTGGCCTGTCCGGTGGTCTCCGGACCGGGCGTGAGGTTGGTCTGGCCCGAGCCGTCGGCGTTCATCACGTAGATGTTGCGGTGGCCTTCGCTCGCCTTGACGAATGCGATCCGGGTCCCGTCCGGCGACCAGGCCGGATCGGTGTCCTCGGCGGAGTCGTTGGTGAGGTTGCGCTGATCGCTCCCGTCGGGATTCATCGAGTAGATCTCGAGGTTCCCGTCGCGGCTGGACTCGAAGGCGATCCGCCCGTTCGTCCCGGGGTACGCGCCCTCGGCCGCACCCGTCACTACGACCGCCGCCACCAGCGCCACTGGCACCAGCGCCGCGATCCGGTCGCGGTTGCGTGCGCGCCCGTTGCGTCCACCCACTGATCACCCTCCAGCCTCTCGAACGATCGCCAGGCACCCTACCCAGGCGGTCGGCGCTACTAGAACTGGCGTAGGAAGCGGATGTCGTTGGTGATGAAGTGGCGGAGGTCGTCGACGTTGTGGCGCATCATGGCGCAACGGTCGATGCCGAACCCGAAGGCGAAGCCCTGCCACTGCTCGGGGTCGAGGCCTACCGCGGCGAACACGTTGGGGTCGACCATCCCGCAGCCACCCAGCTCGATCCAGCCCGACTGCGAGCAGACGCGACAGCCCGCGCCCTCGCAGAAGATGCACGTGACCTCGAACTCGGCCGACGGCTCGGTGAAGGGGAAGAACGACGGCCGCAGGCGTGAGTGGATGTCGGGGCCGAAGTAGGCCCCGGTGAACGCCTCGATGGTGCCGGCCAGGTCGCCGAAGGTGATCCCCCGGTCCACGACCAGCCCCTCGATCTGGTGGAAGACGGGCAGGTGGCGGGCGTCGGGGGTGTCGCGGCGGTAGCAGCGGCCGGGCATGACCACGTAGATGGGCGGGGGCTGGGACTCCATCACCCGGATCTGCACCGGCGACGTGTGGGTGCGCAGAAGGGTCGACTCGGGCGCGCCGAGCCTCACGTACAGGGTGTCCCACATGCTGCGGGCGGGGTGGCCGGGGGGCATGTTGAGGGCCTCGAAGTTGTACCAGTCGGTCTCCACCTCCGGGCCCTCGGCCACCCGGTAGCCCATGCCCACGAAGATGTCCTCCAGCTCGTCGCGAGTCTGGGTGACGAGATGGAGATGGCCACGCTGGTACCCGCCCATCACCTGGGTGAGGTCCATGCGTTCCGCCTCCAGCCGGCGCTCCCGTCCCTCCGCCTGGAGCTGCATCCGCCGGGCGTCGATCGCCTGCTGGAGCTGGGCCCGGACGTCGTTGACGAGGCGCCCCACCTCCTTGCGTTCCCCGACGGGCAGGCTGCCGAGCTGGGACCGCACCGTCCCCACCGGGGAGCGCTTGCCGAGCAGGGCCTGCTCGACCGCGGTCAGCTCCTCGAGCGAGCTGGTCGCCGCCACCTGTGCCAGTCCGTCGGCGGCCAGCGACTCGAGCTGAGCGACGGGTGTCATGAGGCCAGCTCGGGCGGGGCGTCGGTGGGGAGGGTGAAGCGGAACGTCGAGCCGTGGCCCACCTGCGACTCGACCACGAGGTGCCCACCGTGGGCCTCGACCAGGCCTCGGCTGATCCAGAGGCCCAGGCCGGAGCCGGTGGGACGGGTCTCGGCCCGGCGGAAGAACTTGGTGAAGATACGGGGCAGGTCGGACGGCGGGATCCCCACCCCCCGGTCCGCCACCGCCACTTCCACCTTGCCGTTGAGGACGGCGCCGGCCACCGTCATCCCCGTCGGGCTGGCGTACTTGGCCGCGTTCTCGACGAGGTTGGTGAGCACCTGTTCCACCTTGTCAGGGTCGGCGAAGGCCCGCGGGAAATTCTCGGGGAAGCGCACGCTCACCTCGAGCAGGGGCTCGACCATCCGTACCTTCTCGGTGACCGCCTCGACCAGGCTCGGCAGGTCGACGAGCTGGCGGCGCAGCACGAGCCGCCCGCTCTCCAGCCGGCTGATGTCGAGCAGCTCGGTGACCAGGCGGGTGACGCGGTCGGCGTCGTGGTGGACCTGCTCCAGCATCATGCGCTTCTGGTCCTCGCCCAGCCGCTCCCAGCGGTTGAGCAGCAGGCTGGTGTAGCCCTTGACCGACGTCAGGGGCGAACGGAGCTCGTGGCTGACGGTGGAGATCACCTCGATGCCCTCGACCGGCGCCCGGCGGCGGGACGCGTCCCGCAGCACGAGGACCGCGCCCTTGAGGCGGCCGTCCCCGTCCCGTTCGTAGCGGCCGGTGACCAGGGTGGTGACCTCCCGCCCGTTGGCGCAGCGCAGCTTTACCCGCTGTTCAGGGATGCGGGTCACGCACCGCAGCTGGGCCGAGCGGTGCCACCCGTTGGCGCACGCCGGCTGGCCGTCGATGCGGCGGGGGTCGAGGGCCTCGCCGATGGACTTTCCCACCAGCTCGTCCCGGGAGAAGCCGGTGAGGGTGGCGGCGGCCTCGTTCACCTCCTGCAACCGGCGGTCGGCGTCGAGGTGGAGTACTGCGTCCGGCAGGGAGTCGGGGTGGATCACTTCTGGCCGATCATGGACGACGTTGTCGGGCCGCCTCGAAGCACAGCACAGCCGCCGCCATCCCGACGTTCAGCGACTCGGCCCGGCCCACCATGGGAATGGTCACCAGGCCGTCCAGCGATCCGTGTACCGACTCGGGCAGGCCGTGGGCCTCGTTGCCGAGCACGAGGGCGGTGGGCGCGGTGAAATCGACCTCGTCGTAGGGCTGCCCGCTCTCGGCGGCGGTGCCGAGCCGGCGCATCCCCCACGCGCCCACCTGCTCCAACACCTCCACGACCTTTCCTCCGGCCACCAACCCGACGTGGAAGAGCGAGCCGGCCGATGCCCGGACGCACTTCGGGTTGTAGACGTCTACCGTTCCGTCACAGCAGATTACCCCTCCCGCCCCGGAAGCTTCGGCGCTGCGCAGGACCGTCCCGAGGTTGCCCGGATCGCGCACGTCGGCGCACACCACCACCACGCCGCGGCCCCGCAGGTCGTCCATGGCCCCGTCGACCATGGCCGCCACCGCCAGCACCGGCTGCGGTGTGACGGTGTCGGTCACCCGCTCCAGGACCCCCGCCCCCAGGCCGAACACCCGGACGCCGGCGGTGGCCGCCTGGTGGACGACCGGGTCGTCGAGGGCCGGGGCGGCGGCGTAGACGGCTTCCAGCGACGCCCCCGCCCGCAGCGCCTCGCCCACGAGCTTGACCCCTTCGACGACGAAGGCCCGCTCCGTCCGCCGGTAGGTCGCCTGGGAAAGCAGCCGCCGCACCCGCTGGACCCGCTTGTGGCGGAATCCGAGCAGGCTGGGCGAGCTCACTCCGAGTCGGCGGACGCCCCTCCGGCCACCTTCACGAGGGCGGCGAACGCGTTCGGGTCGGTGACGGCCAGGTCGGCCAGGACCTTGCGGTCGACCTCGACGCCGGCGTTGCGCAGGCCGGCGATGAAGCGGCTGTAGCTCAGGCCGTTGGCCCGGGCGCCGGCGTTGATGCGCTGGATCCACAGCTGGCGCATGTCGCCCTTGCGGGCCCGGCGGTCGCGGAACGCGTACTGACCGGCGTGCATGACCTGCTCGTTGGCGGCCTTGAACGTGCGGCTCTTGTGGCCGTAGTACCCGCGTGCCTGCTCGAGGATGGCGCGGTGGTGCTTCCTGCCGTGTACTGCGCGCTTCACCCTGGCCATACGTCACTCCCTTTGCTCATTCCGGCCGAACTTGCTTCCCTGCGGCCGCAGGGCGTGCCGGGTGGCTCCCACCCGGCCCCGTGGCTACATCCCCAGCAGCTTCTTCACCTGGGCGCGGTCGCCGCCCAGGAGCTCGGTTTCCCGGGCCAGGCGCCGCGTGCGCTTGGACGGCTTCTTCTCCAGGATGTGGGAGCGGAAGGCCTTGCGCCGCAGGATGCGGCCGGTGCCGGTCACCTTGAACCGCTTGGCCGCTCCCCGGTGGGTCTTCATCTTGGGCATCTAGTTGGCCTCCGCTGCCTTCTCCGGCGTGTTCTCTGCCGTGTTGTCCGCCACCTTGTCCTTGGCCTTCACCCGCTTGTCGGGCGCCAGCACCATGATCATGTTCCTGCCGTCGAGCCGGGGCATGGCCTCCACCTTGGCGGGCGGAGCCAGCTGATCGGCGATCCGGTCGAGGATCCGCTTGCCCAGCTCCGGGCGGGCCATCTCCCGGCCCTTGAACATGATCGTCACCTTCACCTTGTGGCCCTCGTCCAGGAAGCTCGACACCTTTCTCGTCTTGGTGTCGAAGTCCGCCTCCCCGATCTTGATGCGGTACTTCATCTCCTTGATCGGCGAGTTGCCGCTCTTCTTGCGGGACTCCTTGTCACGCTGCGCGGCCTCGTACTTCCACTTGCCGTAGTCGAGGATCCGGCACACCGGCGGGTCTGCCAGGGGGGCCACCTCCACCAGGTCCATGTCAGCCTCGCGGGCGAGGAACAGGGCCTCCGGGAGCGGTTTGATGCCCAGCTGGCGCCCATCGGCGTCAACCAGGCGCACCTCGCGTGCCCGGATACGGTCGTTGATCCTGAGGTCGGTCCCCTCGGGTCCGGCGATGCGGCATCCCTCCTTCCCGCCTCCGTCCCTCGGTGGCGAGCTGTGCTTGTGTTGACGATCTTGCGATGGGACGCGAAGAAGGCGGACGTCGGGAAACGTCCGCCCCTGGCGGTCGACCGACCCGACGCACTTCCGGAAACGGTCTTTGCCGTGAACGGTGGTGGCCGGGTGGGGGCCGCTAGGCCCCGCTTCCCTCTTCGCTGAATTCCAGAATGACTGTCGCAATAGGGTAGCAGCATGAGCACGATCTGGACACCCTCCGGCGAGCGCCCCATCCGGCGGGAGACCGAGCCCGAGCGCCCCGCCTCCCCGCCTCCCCAGGGCATGGGCGACCCGGGCGAGATGTCCGAGGAGGAGCTTCGGGCCCACATGGCCGAGGTGCAGCGCCAGCTGCTGGAGACGCCCGTCTCGGTCGTTATCGCCAATCACTGCATCGGCCTGTTCCAGCTGGCCGTGCTCCACCTCGAGCAGTCGCCCCCGAACATGGGTGAGGCCAAGCTCGCCATCGACGCCCTCGGCGCGATCGTCGAGGGCCTTGGCCGCCGGCTCGGGCAGGAGGAGGCGCCCCTCCGGGAGGCGCTCACCCAGCTCCGGCTGGGGTTCGTCCAGCGCCAGCAGGCGGCGGCCGCACCGCCGGCGGAGTGAGGCTGCCCCTTCCCCGCCGGCTTGCCACCGTCGCCGTCGCCGCCGTCGCCCTGGGGGGGCTGGCCGGCTGCGGCGGGGACGACGATTCGGCCGGCCCCTCCAGCCCTTCCACAAGCGCGGCCGCGGCCTCAGCCCTCGCCGACCGGGTCCAGCGGTATCTGGTGTCGGGCGCGGAGCATGTGCAGGGCCGGGTCGACTATCCCCAGACTCCTCCGGTGGGCGGCGACCACAACGCCGCCTGGCAGAACTGCGGGTTCTACTCCGAGCCCATCGCACCCGAGCGGGCCGTGCACTCCCTCGAGCACGGGGCCGTCTGGCTCACCTTCCGCCCCAGCCTCCCGTCCGACCAGGTGAGCGCCCTCCGCCAGCTGGCCCGCCGGCCCTACGTGCTCGTGTCGCCGTGGATTGACGAGACACTCGGCTCACCGGTGGTGGCATCGGCATGGGGGCTACAGCTCAAGGCCGACACCGCCTCCGACCCGGCCGTCGCCGCCTTCGTGGAGACCTACGCCAGCGGCCCCCAGACCCCCGAGCGGGGCGCGCCGTGCACAGGGAGCTTCGGAGCGCCCGAGTAAGAAAGACGGCCGGCCGTTCGTAGACTCCGGCCATGTCCGACGACGTCCCCGCTTCCACAGCCGGGCGGCAGCGCCCCACCCGGCTGTGGGTGGCAGGCGGGATCGCAGTCGTCGCTGCGCTGGTCGCGGGGGGGCTGGTTTTCGGGTCGCCCGACGAGACGTCCGCCGGTCGTTCGGGCGGGCGGGCGGCCGACATCGAGCTGCCCCGCCTCGACGGCGAGGGCACGGTGAGCCTCGCCGGCTTCCGGGGCCGTCCCGTCGTCGTGAACTTCTTCGCCTCATGGTGCGTGCCGTGCCGCAAGGAGATGCCCGCCTTCCAGGCCGTCTCCGAACGCCTCGGCGACCGGGTCGCGTTTCTGGGCGTCGATCATCAGGACGACCGCAAGGGCGGCCTAGCCCTTCTGCAGGACACCGGCGTGCGCTACCCCGCGGGCTACGACCCCGACGGCAAGGTCGCCCAGGCCTACGGCCTGTTCGGCATGCCCACCACCCTGTTCGTGGGCCCCGACGGCACCCTGCTCGAGACCCACACCGGGGAGCTCACCGAGAAGCAGCTGCTCGAGGCCATCGAGCGCCACTTCGGCGACTGACCCTCCGTTCGGCCTAGGAGACCCCGGCGGGCTTCTTCTCCGACTGCCTGGCGCCCTTGGCCGAGGGAGGGCCCGAGCTGCTGCGGGCGGCCATGGCCACCACCAGCAGGATGAGCCCGACGGCCAGGAGTCCGACGACACCGGCGACGATCATCTTCGCCACTTTGGACGCCCCCCCGCCGATCGCCTCGAACTGGGCGTTGGCTACGAAGATGTCCTGAAGTCCGCCGCCCACGGCGAGGTTGTCGCCCACCGACGGGTCGGAGAACCGGGGGTCGTCCCACCCGATGATGGCGAACTCGTCGGCCGAGGCCAGGCTCGGCGGTGACGTGATGTCGTAGTTGAAGCCCCACACCCCGATACGGCGGTCGATGGACTGGTCGCTGATCCGCTCGTTCCTCGACCACGTCTCGCCGTTGTCGGTCGAGTACGTGTAGACGACGTCGTTGGAGCGCAGCCCCGGGTCGAAGCGGGTGTCGTAGAACACCACGTCGATCCGGCCGTTGGGCGCCACCGTGATGTTCGGGTAGTACTGCCCGAAGTAGTCCTGCGGGCGGTCGTCGGTGATGTTCCGCGGCTGGGACCAAGTGGCCCCGCCGTCGGTGGAGCGGATGTAGTAGATGTCGCTGTAGCCGCCGACCTCAGGCTGCTCCTTGTACTCCCACACCGCATGCAGCGTGCCCTGGGAGCCGCCCTCCTCGGTCCACGCCATCTGCACGAACGTGCCGTTCTTGTAGTCGAACGGGACGGCCTGAGAGGTCTGCCACGTCCTGCCCTTGTCGGTCGACTTCGACACGAAGATGCCGGCCGGCGGGCTGGGGCTGATGTTGGACGTGGTGGACGGCCAGATCGCGTATACCGCCCCGTCGTTGCCGACGGTCACGACCGGCTGGAACCCGCCGAAGTTCACCGCCTGGTTCGGCTCGGAGGCTCGGGACCCGGCAGGCGGGGTCGTGGTGGTCGTGGTCGACGCGTTGGCGCCCACCGTGGTCGTGGTGCGGGCGGTCAGGGCCTGGTCGCGCACGGCCTGGTTCCCGAAGATCGTCCCCGGCAGCTGGACCGGCTCGCCCCAGGTGCGGCCGCCGT
>DASUXN010000057.1:0-4475 GCA_036377875.1 Acidimicrobiales bacterium | reverse complement strand
AGAATGAAGCGTAGTCGCGTTTCCCGACCGATGAGTAGCGCGTCTTCCGAACAGTTCGGTTATCAAACTATAATGCCGGCGTGACCACACAAGAGATCCTCGCGGTGCGGGCCGTGGCCCGGCTCGCTCGGGTGCTGGAGTGTTCGCTGGGCGGCCTGACCGCCGCCCACTACCGGGTGCTGGCGGCGGTGGACGCGGGCGGGGAGCGGGCCACCCACCTGGCCCACGGTCTTGCTCTGGCCAAACCGACGGTCACTGCGGCGGTGGACGGGCTGGTGGAGCGGGGCCTGTTGTGCCGGGAACCTGTGGTGGGCGACCGCCGGTCGCTGCGCATCTCTCTCACTCCGGCCGGCCGGGAGGCCCTGGCCGAGGCGGACGCAGCGACCACCGCCCGTCTCCGCGCCGTGCTGGCGGGAGTGGACGACCCCGACGCCGTCCTCCAGGCCCTCGCCTCTCTCGCCCCCGCCCTCGACGGAGTGCCCGGCCTGCGTGGCCCGAACGCCGTGACCGGCCTGCGTGGCCCGAACGCTGTGACCGGCCTGCGTGGCCCGAACGCGGTGACGCCCCTTTGACCAGGGCCGACAGCGCCGAGGATCAGGCCGCAGGCTGGATACGACGGCTGGCGCCCTACCTGAAGGCCCACCAGCGCGACGTCGTGACCGCCTTCGGGGCCTCCCTCGTCGGCCTCACCATCACCGCCCTCACGCCCGTCATCCAGAAGGTCGTCATCGACGACGTCGTGCTGGCCCGCTCCCGCCCCCTCGCCCCGTGGCTGGCCCTGCTGGTCGTCGCCGGGCTGGCTCGGTTCGGCGCCGCCCACGTCCGCCGCTACATCGGCGGCCGGGTGGCGCTCGGCGTGCAGTACGACCTGCGCAACGACGTCTACGCCCGCCTCCAACGGCTCGACTTCGCCCGCCACGACGAGTTCCAGACCGGCCAGCTGGTGTCCCGGGCCATCTCCGACGTGACCCTCGTCCAGGGCCTGCTCGCCTTCCTGCCCCTGTTCACCGGCAACGTCGTGCTGCTCATCGCCTCGCTCACGATCATGACGATCCTGTCGCCGCTGCTAACGCTGGTCGCCCTGGTCGTCGTGCCCGTCGTCACCCTGGTCGCACTCCGCCTGCGCACCACCGTCTTCCCCGCCGCCTGGCACGCCCAGCAGAAGGCGGCCGAGGTGGCCGGCGTGGTCGAGGAGGCGGTGGCCGGCGTGCGGGTGGTGAAGGGGTTCGGCCAGGAGGCGCAGGAGCTCGACCGCCTGACCGGGTCCGCCCGCGAGCTGTTCCGGTCCCGGCTGCGGGCGGTCCGCATCCAGGCCGGGTTCACCTCCGGGCTCCAGGCCGTGCCCGCCCTCGGGCAGGTCGCGGTACTCGCCTTCGGAGGCTGGCTGGCTCTGCGGGGGCGCATCAGCATCGGGACGTTCCTCGCCTTCTCGTCCTACATGCTCCAACTCGTCTCGCCCGTGCGGATGCTCTCGACGCTGACCGTCGTGGCCCAGCAGGCGCGGGCCGGGGCGGAGCGGGTGTTCGAGGTGCTCGACTCCACGCCCCTGGTCGAGGACAGGCCGGGCGCGGTCGAGCTGCCGCCGGTGCGGGGCGAGCTCACCTTCGAGGACGTCCGCTTCGGATATCTCCGCTCGGAGCCCGTGCTTGACGGGTTCTCCCTGACCGTCGCTCCGGGCGAGACGGTGGCCCTCGTCGGGCCGTCGGGCTCGGGCAAGTCGACCGTGTCCCTTCTGCTCCCCCGGTTCTACGACGTCCAGGAGGGGCGGGTGATGATCGACGGGATCGACGTCCGCGACGTGACCCTCGACTCTCTTCGCCACCAGATCGGCGTCGTGTTCGAGGAGACCTTCCTGTTCTCGGACACGGTGCGAGCCAACCTGGCCTACGGCCGGCCCGACGCCACCGACGCCGAGGTGGAGGCGGCGGCACGGGCGGCGGAGGCCCACGAGTTTCTCGCCGCCCTTCCCGAGGGCTACGACACCCGCCTCGGCGAGGGCGGCTACACGCTCTCGGGCGGCCAGCGCCAGCGCATCGCCCTGGCCCGGGCCCTCCTCACCGATCCCCGGGTGCTCGTGCTCGACGACGCCACGTCGGCCATCGACTCGAGGGTCGAGGAGGAGATCCACGCCACCCTGCGCCGGCTCATGTCGGAGGGCGACCGCTCCACACTCCTGATCGCCCACCGGCGCTCCACCCTCCGGCTGGCCGACCGCATCGCGGTGGTGGACGAAGGGAGAGTGGTCGCCGCCGGCACCCACGAGGAGCTGATGCGGACGACGCCGCTGTACCGCCAGCTACTGGCCGGTCCGGGGGAAGGCGTGGAGGAGGTGGCCCTCACCGCCGAGGACGCCCTGGCCAGCAACGGCATCGCATGGGACGGCCGGCCTACGGGGTCGGCGTGGCCCGCCTTCGACGGAGAGGCGCCCCGGGCCCGGGCCCGGGCCGCCGCCGAGTCGGGCGAGGGCATGCTCGGCATGCGGGCCCTCGGCGTCGGCGTCGGCGGCGGCATGGGCGGTGGCATGGGCGGCGGCGCCCTGGGCGGAGCCGGCAACCCCGGCGCGCGCCTGGCCCTCGTCTCGGAGACGCCCGAGCTGCTGGCCAAGGTGGCCGCCTTACCGCCGGCGAGCGTCGACCCGGGCGTCGACGTGGTCGAGGAGAGCCGCCCGGATCCCGACTTCAGCCTGGGCAAGTTCCTGCGGCCCTACCGCCCGGCGCTGGCCGTGGGGCTGTCCCTGGTTCTGCTCGACGCGCTCGCCTCGCTCGCCGGCCCCGCTCTCATCCGCCACGGCCTCGACAACGGTGTGGTCGAGGGGTCGAACGGTGTGCTCTGGGTGGCTGCCGCCGCCTTCCTGGGAGTGGTCCTGGCCGACTGGGTGGTGGTGTGGGCCCAACAGCGCCACACCGGCCGCACCGCCGAACGGTTGCTGTTCGCCCTGCGGGTGCGGATCTTCGCCCACCTCCAGCGGCTAGGCCTCGACTTCTACGACCGGGAGTCGGCGGGCCGGATCATGACCCGCATGACGACGGACGTCGAGTCGCTCTCCCAGCTGCTCCAGACCGGTCTGGTCAACGCCGTCGTCAGCCTGCTCACCCTCGCCGGCGTGGCCGTGGTGCTGCTGGTGATGAACGTGCCGCTGTCCCTGGCCACGCTGGGCATGCTGATCCCGCTGACAGTGGCGACCATGTGGTTCCGGCGGCGCTCGGACAGGGCCTACGGCACCGCCCGCGACCGCGTGGCGGTGGTCAACGCCAACCTCCAGGAGAGCGTGTCGGGCGTGCGGGTGGCGCAGGCGTACGTGCGCGAGAACCGCAACATCGACGGATTTCGCCGGGTGGCCCGCGACCACCTCGACGCCCGCATGGACGCCCAGCGCCTGGTGGCCACCTACTTCCCCTTCGTCGAGCTGTTGTCGGTGCTGGCCGCCGCGGTGGTTCTCGGCGTCGGCTACTTCCTGGCGGGGTCGGGTGGTCTCACGCCCGGCGAGCTGGTGGCGTTCCTCCTCTACCTCAGCCTGCTGTTCTCGCCCATCCAGCAGCTGTCGCAGGTGTTCGACACCTACCAGCAGGCCCGGGTGTCGCTCCGGAAGATCACCGAGCTGCTGGCCGAGCCTCCGTCCGTCCCGCTGCCCGAGTCGCCCGTCGACCCGGGCCGGCTCAGCGGCGGGATCCGCTTCGAGGGCGTGCGCTTCCGCTATCCCACCGCCGCCGAGGACGCCCTCAGCCAAGTCGATCTCGACATCGCGCCGGGAGAGACGGTGGCCCTCGTGGGGGAGACCGGGGCCGGGAAGTCGACGATCGTGAAGCTGGTGGCGCGGTTCTACGATCCGGCGGAAGGGCGCGTCCTGGTCGACGGCCGGGACCTGCGCACCCTCGATCTGAGTGCCTACCGCCACCAGCTCGGCTACGTGCCCCAGGAGGCCTTCCTCTTCTCGGGGACAGTGCGCGACAACATCGCCTACGGGCGACCGGACGCCACCGATGCCGAAGTGGAGGCGGCGGCCCGCGCCGTGGGCGCCCACGAGTTCGTCGCCCGCCTGTCGGGCGGTTACCGCCACCCCGTCACCGAACGAGGCCGGTCGCTGTCCGCCGGCCAGCGCCAGCTGGTGGCGCTGGCCCGTGCCCAGCTCGTCGACCCCGCCATCCTCCTCCTCGACGAGGCAACCGCCACCCTGGATCTCGCCGCCGAAGCGCGGGTGGTGGCGGCCATGGGCGTCCTCTCCGCCGGCCGTACGACCCTGCTCATCGCCCACCGCCTCCAGACCGCCCGCGGCGCCGACCGCATCGTCGTCGTCGACCGCGGCCGGGTGGTCGAGGCGGGCAACCACGACGAGCTGCTGGCCCGCCAGGGCCGCTACGCCGAGCTGTGGGGAGCGTTCGTGGGGACGGCGCCGGGAGGGCGGATGGTTTCGCGCCTAGATGCGAGCGGGTATTAGCGCCCCGAATCGTGGCGTTGTGCCGCCTTGGCGGCGCGCA
>DASUXN010000056.1:0-4421 GCA_036377875.1 Acidimicrobiales bacterium | reverse complement strand
GCGGGGGAGCGGCTGTGCTCCTGTGGGTCGGAGCGGGGGCGGCCGTCCTGGTGGCCCTCGCCGCCCTCGTCGTACGCCGTCCCCGGTCGGGAAGGCATTGACGTCGGGACCGCGATACGTCAGAATCGGCACAGTTGTCGTAGTGAGCTCAGACAAACGACACCTCGGGTTGAAGGGAAGGTTGCGATGAAGCCACGGATCGCCCTGGCGTCCGTACTCGGCGCGGCGGCCGTGCTCGGCGTGGCCGGGCTGGCATGGGCCTGCACCAACTTCGCCACGGTCAACCTCAGCGGGTCGGCGGGCCCCGCCAACACCGAGGTCGTCGCCACCGGCGCCTACGCCCAGCCCGGCGTCGAAGTCGCCCTGCGGTGGAACAGCCGCAGCGCGCCCGTCGCCGCCACCGCCATGCCCGACGCGTCGGGCGCCTACTCGGTGCCGGTGCGGGTGCCCGAAGGGGCCAGCGGCGTCCAGGTGCTGCTGGCCACCGACCGCGACGGCAACGTGGCCCGCGCCGCCTTCGAGGTCACCGCCGCTCCGTCGCAGCCTTCCGTGGTCGGTCCGGTGTCGAGCTCAGCCGGCACCGACTACCTGAGAATCGGAGCCGGTGTGCTGGCCGTCGGCCTGCTGGCGGCCGTGCCCTTCGCCGCCGGCCTGCTGATGTGGCGCCGGCCCGCGTTGGCCCGGGCCCGCACGCGCCGGGAGCCCTGAGGTAGCCGCGGGCCCTCGCGCCCGTAGCCGCGCCGGGCGGACGGGAGGCGCGGGTTCGGGCCGGCTCGGCCTGTGGACGGGCCTGGCCATCGTCCTGCTGCTGGCCGGCTACGTCGGAGTCCTGGTCTTCAGCCAGCCCCACGTCGAGGGCGACCGCCTCACCTACAGCACGTTCACCAACCTCCTGGTCAACGGCCGCATCCAGGACGCCCGCATCCTCGACGTCGACTCGTTCGCGGTCGGCACCTACGCCCGCCCCGACGGCACGACCCGCTCCTACAGCACCCCGTTCCTGAAGGACAGCCGCCAGGGCCTGCTCGACTCGATCGTGCGGGCCGGGGTGCCGGTCACCATCGACCAGCAGAACGGGAAGCGGGCGGTGTCGCTGGCCAGCACCCTGCTGCCCGCCCTGATCGTCGCCATCCTCTTCCTCTACCTCACGCTCTCGTACAAGCGGGGAACGGGCCTGTTCGGCGTGCGCAGCGGCGCCCGCCGCCACCGCGACGACTCGGTCGACGTCACCTTCGCCGACGTGGCCGGCCAGGACGCGGCGGTGGCCGAGCTGCGGGAGCTGACCGCCTTCCTGGCCGAGCCGGAGCGCTTCGCCGCCCTGGGCGCCACCGCCCCCAAGGGCGTCCTTCTCTACGGCCCTCCCGGCTGCGGCAAGACGCTGCTGGCCCGGGCCCTGGCGGGCGAGGCCAAGGCCGCCTTCTTCTCCATCGCCGGGTCCGACTTCGTCGAGCTGTACCAGGGAGTCGGCGCCGCCCGCGTCCGCGACCTGTTCCGGGAGGCGCGCGAGCACGCTCCCGCCATCGTGTTCGTCGACGAGCTCGACGCCATCGGCACCAGCCGGGCGCAGCAGGGCGGCCTCGTCACCTCGTCCGAGCAGGACCAGGCCCTCAACCAGCTCCTGGCCGAGCTGGACGGGTTCTCGTCCCGGGAGGGGATCGTGGTCCTGGCCGCCACCAACCGCCCCGACGTGCTCGACCCCGCGCTGCTGCGGCCCGGACGCTTCGACCGGAGCATCGGGCTCGAACGTCCGGGGGAAGAGGCCCGCCTCGCCATCCTCACCCTCCACGCCCGCAGCCGCCCCCTCGCCGGCGGCGTCGACCTGGCCGACCTGGCGCGCCGGGCCATCGGCCTCACCGGCGCCGATCTGGCAGGGGTCGTGAACGAAGCTGCCTTCTTGGCCGCCCGGGCGGGGCGAAGCGAGGTCGGCCAGGGCGACCTCGACGCCGCCCTTTCGCGGATGATCGAGGCCCCCACCCGCCAGCGCCGGCTCTCCCTGCGGGAGCGCAGCGTGGCCCGGCGGTTCGCGGCGGCCGACAAGGTCACGTTCGCCGACGTGGCCGGGGTCGACGACGCGGTGGCCGAGCTGGCCGAGGTGCGGGACTGCCTGGCCGACCCCGAGCGGTTCCGCCGCATGGGCGCCCGTACACCGCGGGGGGTGCTGCTGTCGGGGCCGCCGGGCTGCGGCAAGACGCTGCTGGCCCGGGCCGTGGCGGGCGAGGCCAACGCCGCCTTCTTCTCGGTGGCGGCCAGCGAGTTCGTCTCGCTGCTGGCCGGGGCGGGCGCCGGGCGGGTGCGTGACTTGTTCGCCGAGGCCCGTTCGATGGCCCCGGCCATCGTCTTCCTCGACGAGATCGACGCCGTCGGCGGCCGCCGCAGCATGGGCTCGGGCGAGCTCAACCCCGAGCGGGACCAGACCCTCAACCAGCTGCTGGTGGAGCTGGACGGCTTCGAGCCCGACAGCGCAATCGTGGTCATGGCCGCCACCAACCGGCCCGACCTCCTCGATCCCGCCCTCACCCGGCCCGGCCGCTTCGACCGCCACGTCGCGGTGGCCTTCCCGGACCGGGCCGGCCGCCGGGCCATCCTCGCCGTCCACGCCCGGGGCAAGGCCATCGGCCCCGACGTCGACCTCGACGCCGTCGCCTCTCTCACCCAGGGGTTCTCGGGCGCCGACCTGGCCAACGTGCTCAACGAAGCCACCCTTCTGGCCGCCCGGCGGGGGAGAGACGCGGCCGACGCGGCGGCCGTCGACGAGGCCGTCGATCGGACCCTGCTCGGGGTGGCGTCGCGAGGCACGATCCTGTCGGACGAGGAGCGGCGCATGGTCGCCGTCCACGAAGCCGGCCACGCCCTGGTGGCGCTCGCCGTCCGGGGGCCGGCGGGCATGCACAAGCTGTCGATCGTCCCGCGGGGCGGCACCCTCGGGCAGTGCACCCTGCTCGAGTCGGGCAACGCCGACCGCCACCTGGTCTCCCAGTCCCGCCTGCTCGACGATCTGGCCATCGCCCTCGGCGGCCGGGCGGCCGAGGAGATCCTGTTCGGGGAGCCCGCCTCGGGCGCGGGCAGCGACCTGCGGCGGGTGGGGGAGCTGGCCCGCTCCATGGTGCGCGACCTGGGAATGAGCGACGCCGTCGGGCCTCTCGCCTTTCCCGGCCCTGGCGATGCCGGCTGGCCGCCCTCGGAGGAGGCCAGGCGGCTGGTCGACGCCGAGGCCCGGCGTCTGGCCCAGCTGGCCGGCGAACGGGCTCGCGCCGTGATCACCTCCTCACGCGCCGCGCTGGAGCGGGTGGCCGAGGCGCTGGTGACCAACGAGACGCTCACCGCCGCCGAGGTGGTCGCCCTGGCCGGGGCGGTTCCCCTCGCCGGCCGAAGAGCGCCGGTGACGGGAGAGGGGAGCCCCCGCACGCAGGGCGGCATCGGTTAGGATCCCAAGCGATATAAGGCTGGATTGTCGATAGAGAGGCGGGGCGGGACACATGCGGGCTGGATCTATACGGCCTAGGGCCGCGTTGGCGGTCATTTCGGTTCTGGGAGTGCTTCCGGTACTGGCCGGGGCAGGATCGGGAGTGGCGGGCGCCAACCCGGCTCTGTGCGGGATGGTCGTGATGCAGAGCACGACGCTCACGTCCGACGTGGGGCCGTGTGACAGCACCGGCATCGTCGTCGGCGCCAGCAACATCGTTCTCGACCTGGGCGGGCACCGGGTCTTCGCTCGTGACGAGGTGGGCGGCGAGGGAGTCGGCATCCTCCTCGAGAACCGAACGGGCGTGACCGTGCGCAACGGCACCGTGCAGTACTTCGACGCCGGCGTGTCGATCGAAGGCGGGTCGGGCAACACGATCTTCAACATCCGGGCCCTCGACAACGCAGGGAATGCCGGCACCGACTACGGCGACGGCATCGCCGTCTTCTTCTCGCACCGCAACCGGATCGCCAATGTCACCGCCATGCGCAACGGGCCCTACGGCGGCATCGACCTGATCGGCAACTCCGACTTCAACGTCATCGAGGGCAGCACGTCCTCGAACAACACGGTGCTCAACAGCGTGACCCACCACGGCGGCGAGGGCACCATGGAGGACGACGGCATCCGGCTCGAAGCCCTCGGTCCGAATGCCACCCCCGACAGCAACGTGGTGCGCGGCAACACCGTTACCGGCAACGGCCTGGACGGCATCGCCGTCTTCCCCAACGCCAAGGACAACCAGATCGTGGGCAACACCATCCACGGCAACGGCCTGCTGGGCACGGCGCGCAACGGCGACGGCATCCACATCTTCGGGTTCGCCCAGCGCACCCTGGTCCAGGGCAACAACGTCCAGTTCAACGCTCGCCACGGCATTCGCATCGATCCCACTGCCTCGCTCAGCGTGCAGCCCCGGCACCGCATCCTCGGGAACGTCTCCATCAACAACGCGGTG
>DASUXN010000055.1:0-3472 GCA_036377875.1 Acidimicrobiales bacterium | reverse complement strand
GGCGCAGGGCGTCGGCCGATTCGATGTGGTCCCGCGGCACGACGAGAACGTGGGTGGGCATGGCCGGCTGGATGTCACGGAAGGCATAGGTGCGCTCCGAGGACGCCACTTCCTCGGACGGGATCTCCCCGGTCACGATCTTGCAGAAGATGCAGTCGGCCATCTCGCGAACCTAACTGGTGGGGGTTTACGGTCTGGGATGGTGGACGAGGAGGCGGTGGGCGGGCTCGACGACCTGGACCGATGGGCGGCCGAGAGCCGGGCCCGGGACGCGGCCGAGTCGAGGGTGCGGGAGCGGTGGCTGCGCACCCAGGCCGAGGAGGGCGGGCGGCTGGCGTCGGTGCTGGCCGGCCTGGCCGAACAGCGGGCCGACGTGGTGGTGACCACGGCCGGAGGGCGGGCGGTGGCGGGAAGGCTCACCGGTGTGGGTGCGGACTTCGTCGTTCTCGTGTCGCCGCAGGGACGGACGACGCTGGTGGCCCTCGGCGCGGTGGCATGGGTGCGGCCCGCCCCCCAAGCGGAAGCGGGCCGGCGACGATCTCGCCCCCTGCCGGCCATGGGCCCGGACGAGAACCCCCACGGCGACGACCTGTCCGAGGGTGTCGCCCTTGCCGACGTGCTGGCCCAGGCGGTGGTCGACCGCCCCCGCGTCGCCGTGTTCGCCGACGGCGCCTCCCTCACCGGCGAGCTACGCGCCGCCGGGCTTGACCTGCTCGTGATCGAACCCGCCGGTGCCCCGTCGGCCCTCGCCTACGTGCGCCTGGGCTCGCTCTACGAGATTTCCTTCCTCGATTCGGGATAGAGGTGCTCGAGGGATCCCGGCGAGATCCGGGACGATTCGATGAACGCCTCAACCTGCTGCGCCTGAAGCCGGATGACCCTGCCGAACTTGTAGGCCGGGAGCTGGCTCTCGTCGATGAGGCGGTAGAGGGTGCGCACGGTGACGCCGAGACGCTTGGCCGCCTCGCCCGTGCTCAACCAGGTGATCTCGTCCTCTGCCATGGAGGCGATCCTACCGGATCAGCGCTTCCTCCTGTGGGATCTCATGGCGTTTCATCCGGAATCGGAGAGGCTCGGAACGCCGACTCAACTGCTAGCGTGGATTGTCTGACGGGGCTGTAGCTCAGTTGGCTAGAGCGCTTGCATGGCATGCAAGAGGTCGTCGGTTCGAATCCGATCAGCTCCACCAAATCGTTTGACGGGACACCTTCCTTGGCCGCGCGAGGCTGGGGTGATGGCACGGGAGGGGGGCAGGATCCCGCTGCGGGCGCGCTGGGACCGCCTCGACGCCCGGCGGCGGCGGAACGTGGTCGCGGCCACGGTCATCGGCGCGGTCGTCCTCGCCGTGCTCGTTGCCGGCGTCTCCGCCCGCAACGAGCCCACCCAGCGGCTCCTCGTCGCTGCGCCGACAAGCTCCCGTCCGGCGACGACCCGGGCGGCGACGAGCCCTTCGCCAAACGGCGCGACTCCGTCGGATCCGGCCGCCTCGTCCGACGGGTCGACCACCACCGGGCCGACCGGGACGGACGCGTCGACAGGCCGGACCGGCGGCGGCACCGGAACGGGCGGTGCCGGCACCGGTGGCACGGCGGGGAGCGTCTCCCCAGCAGAGGGGGCACGCAACAGCGGGATCCTCGGCGGGTTGACCGCGGAGGAATCCGGAGCAGGCGCGGGAGGACGGGGACCCGGAGGAGCCACCGGGGGCCGCGGCACGACCGAATCGACGACCACCACCACCTCGGCCCCGGCACCGACGGACGGCAGAACGGTGAACGTGGACGGCGACGACAACGGGCGCACGATCACGCTGGCCGTCGGCGACACGTTGGTCGTGGAGCTTGATCCGGTGACCGGTTCGGGCTGGTCCGACCCCGTTTCCGAGCCGGGCGTCCTCGCCCGTGCGTCCGTCGACCGGTCCGGTGAGACGCTGACCGCCCGGTTCACCGCCGTGCAGGCAGGCACGGCCGAGGTGACCGCCGTGGGCACGCCCCCGTGCACCACGGCCACGCCTCCGTGCCTGTCGCCCGTGGATACCTACCGGGTGACCGTGCAGGTCACCGCCTAGCAGCGAGCTACGCGGGCGACTCGGCGTCCTTCTCGGGGGCGGAATCCCAGGAGCCGAGCCACAGGAGCCCCTCGGGCTGGTCCTCGGCCCAGGCGCACAGCTGCTCGACCTCGGCCGCGATCGGGCCCATCTGCTCGACGCATTCGGCGTGGACATTGAAGGGAAACTCGCAGGCCCCGATCCGGGTCGGCTTGGCGCCCGGCGGCATCGGCTGGCTGCAGACCTCGCACAGCGCGGTACCGAGTGAGTCTGGAGGCGAAGTGGGCTCGCTCATGAGCACAATGATCTCACTTCGCCGACGCGAAGGAGCGGTGGCCGGGGGGACGGCCACCGCTCGTTCGGGGTCGGGACGTCAGCGGACGAGGATCGCCGTCCCCACCGCCGTCGCCTTCTCGGCGCTCACGGCTGCCACCGCCCGCAGCATCGGCGTCGCCTCGGCACTTTCGGCCGTCCACGTGTCCCCACCATCGGTGGTGGCGAGGATGATCTGGTCGCCGTTCAGAGCGGAGCCGACGACCCAGCCGACATTGCGGTTGGCGAAGGCGACGCCCAGCAGGGCCGTGTTCTCCAGGTCCAGGCCCAGGTCGACCCACGTGTCCCCGCCGTCGGTGGTGGCCAGGACGGTGTTGAACCCGACCGCCCAGCCCCGACGGGCGTCGACGAAGTAGGCGTCGTACAGGCTGGCCGGCACGGACTGGGCGCTCCACGTCGTTCCGCCGTCAGTGGTGGAGAGGACGACGTCACCGCCCACGGCCCAGCCGTGGTTCCGGTCCACGAACTCGACGTCGGTGAGGGTGGCGTTCGCGCAGGTGATCGGCGCGGGAGGCGGCACCTGGCTGATCCACGTGGCCCCCCCGTCCGTCGTGGCGGAGATGACGCCGCAGTTGCCGACGGCCCACCCATGGGTGCGGTCGACGAACGACACCGCCAGGTAGTCGCCACCCGGCGAGGACTGGTGCGACCACGTCTCGCCTCCGTTCCTCGTGGACAGGATGGTGCCGTTGAACCCGACGGCCCAGCCCCGGTTGCGGTCCACGAACGACACGCCCGTGAGCTCGGCGTTGGTGCCGGAGTCCTGCTGTTCCCATGACTCCCCGCCGTCGGTAGTGGCGAGGATGAACCCGTTCCACCCGCCCACGGCCCACCCGTGGGTGGCGCCGGCGAACGAGACGTCGCTCAGGTAGTTGCTACCCAGGCTGCCGTCGCCGGGCTGGGTCCAGACCGGCTCCTCGACGTGCCCGGGACCGAGGGGGAAGTGGTCGTAGTGCACGATCACGTGGGGCGCAGGAGGGACCGGCGGGACCGGGCCGGGATCGGGCGTGACCACGGGCGGAGCCGGGGACTTGGCCGCCTCCCGCACGGGAGCGGCCGCCTGCCGTACAGAGACAGCCTGGGGGGCCGGCGCCG
>DASUXN010000054.1:0-4367 GCA_036377875.1 Acidimicrobiales bacterium | reverse complement strand
ACGGCCATCCTGTTCTGGAGCGTCGTGCTGGGCAGCAGCTCGCGCCGTGGAGTGCCGCGCCCCATCGCCGTGGTGGTGGTGTTCGCCACCGGCGTGCAGAGCAGCGCCCTCGGCGCGGTACTGCTCTTCGCGACGAGCCCGCTCTACCCGGTGCATGCCGCCGGCGCCCGGCTGTGGGAGCGGACCCTTCTCGAGGACCAGCAACTTGCGGGCGCCCTCATGTGGGGGCCCCCGGCCCTGTTGTACCTGGTGACGATGGGATGGCTGCTGGTGCGTTGGTTCGCGGAGATGGACGAGAGATCCACGCCCGACCGCCCGCTGATCCCGGCCGGAGACGTCGCATGAGCCGGCGCCTTGTGGCGGTGGCACTGCTGCTGGCCGCCGTCGCCGCCGCCGGGTGCAGCTACCGGGAGGAGGTGGAGCCCTATCGCCCGCCC
Organism: Acidimicrobiales bacterium; assembly: GCA_036377875.1. Taxonomy (GTDB): domain Bacteria; phylum Actinomycetota; class Acidimicrobiia; order Acidimicrobiales; family AC-14; genus JBFMCT01. The sequence goes on along the minus strand of DASUXN010000054.1, from coordinate 3,930 downwards.
GTCTATTACGGCGCACCGGAAACGGCGGAGGGAGCCGGTCCCATCGAGCCCGGCCAGCACCTCTACCAGCGGGACTGCTCCCACTGTCACAACGACGACGGGAGGGGAACGCCCCGAGGGCCGGACATCACCGGGGGCACGAACGGCCCCGCCCTTACCGACTTCGTGCTGCGCACGGGGCGGATGCCGGTCGAGCGGGCGGTCGACCAGATGGAGGCGGGTGAGCCGGTGTACGACGAGGGGCAGATCGCCGCCATCGTCGCCTTCGTGACCAACCAGTTCCGCGCCCCCGGGCCCGAGATCCCGCATCTGGACGCCACCCGCGGCGATCTCGCCGAAGGCCAGCAGGTGTACCAGGAGCACTGCGCGTCGTGCCACGCCACCACTGGCATCGGCGGGGCCATGCTCATCCACCCCGACCCCGACTCCAAGGACACCAAAGGGATCGTCATACCCGCCTTCGAGGGGTCGAGCGCCCTGGAGGTGGCAGAGGCGGTCCGCACCGGCCCGGGGAGCATGCCGGTCTTCGGCGACCGGGCCATAACCGACGAGCAGCTGGATTCGCTGGTGCGGTACATGGCCTACCTCGAGGACCCGTCGGACGAGGGGGGCGCGCCGATCGGCCGCGTCGGGCCGGTCGTGGAGGGAGCGGTGGGGTGGTTGCTGGGGCTGGGGACGCTGATGCTCGTCATTCGCTGGATCGGCACGAAGGCGGGAGAGAAACCATGAAGTCGACTCGCGACCGCACGACAGCCATCGTCGTGGCCCTCGCCGTCGCGATCCTGGCCGCCGTCGGGGTGACGATCGTCTACGGGTTGGGTGGCCAGCCGCAACTGGAGGGCGCCCTGCTCGGCCTCACTCTCGGAGGCATGGCCGTCGCCCTCTTCCTGTTCGCCCGGCGGATGCTGCCCGGTGGGCACTTCGTGCAGGTTCGCGACGAGCTGCCGGGCACGCCGAGCGAGCGGGCTTCGGTGGCGGAGTCGTTCTACTCCGGGGCCGAGCCGATCGAGCGCCGGAGCCTTCTGGCCAAGATGTTCGGGCTGGCGGTGGCCGCCCTGGGACTCGCCGCCCTGTTCCCCGTCCGCTCCCTCGGAACCCGTCCGGGCAGAACGCTCTCCGCGACCGAATGGAAGCGGGGAACACGGGTCGTGACGCGGGGCGGAGAGCCGGTCCTACTCCGGGACGTGGACGTCAACACCGTGCTCACGGTCTTTCCCGAGGACCACCCGGATTCGGCCGACTCGCAGACGCTGCTGATACGCCTTCCGCCCGACGTCCCCGCTCCTGGGCCCCGGGACTGGTCGGTCGACGGGGTCGTGGCCTTCTCGAAGATCTGCACCCACGCCGGCTGCCCCGTCGGGCTCTACCAGGCGGCCACCCAGGAGCTGTTCTGCCCCTGCCACCAGTCGACGTTCTCGGTGCGGCAGGGAGCCAAGCCGACGTTCGGGCCGGCGACCCGCCGGCTTCCCCAGCTGCCGTTGGGCGTCGACGGCGAGGGTTTCGTGGTGGCCCAGGGTGACTTCACCGAGCCGGTGGGGCCGGGGTACTGGGGCAGGCCCCGTGCTTAACCGAGTCTCGCGCTGGATCGACGACCGCCTGTCCGCCGCCAACTTCACCCGGCATGCGCTCAACAAGGTCTTTCCCGATCACTGGTCGTTCATGCTGGGTGAGGTCGCCCTCTACTCGTTCGTCGTCCTCCTGGTCACCGGCATCTTCCTCACGTTCTTCTTCGACCCGAGCGTGGCAGAGACCACCTACGAGGGCTCCTACGAGGCGCTGCGCGGCGTTCACATGTCCGAGGCCTACCGGTCGACCGTCGAGCTGAGCTACGACGTGCGCGCCGGCCTCGTCATGCGCCAGACCCACCACTGGGCGGCCATCGTCTTCATCGCCTCGCTCGTCGTCCACATGATGCGGGTGTTCTTCACGGGCGCTTTCCGCCGGCCGCGGGAGATCAACTGGATCGTGGGCGTGACCCTGTTCCTCCTCGCCTTCTTCAACGGCTTCACCGGCTACTCGCTACCCGACGACCTGCTGTCGGGTACCGGTCTGCGTATCGCCTACTCGATCGCGCTGTCGGTACCGGTAGTCGGATCGTGGCTCGCCTTCCTCGTTTTCGGCGGCGAGTTCCCTGCCCACGAGATCATCCCCCGGCTGTTCGTCACCCACGTGCTGATCATCCCGCTGCTGATCCTCGGCCTGCTGACCCTCCACCTGGCCATCCTGTGGCGCCAGAAGCACACCGACTTCCCCGGCCCCGGGCGCAGGGAGACAAACGTCGTCGGCAGCAGGCTGTGGCCGTCGTACGCGGTCAACTCCATAGGCCTGTTCTTCGCCGTGTTCGCGGTGCTGATCGCCATGGGCGGGCTGGCCCAGGTCAACCCGGTATGGCTGTACGGGCCGTTCCGGGCCGATCAGGTGCCCTCGCCCGCCCAACCCGACTGGTGGCTGGGATGGGTGGAGGGGGCACTGCGGATCTTCCCACCGTGGGAGACACGCGCCTTCGACTACGAGATACCCAACCCGTTCTTCCCGGGTGTGCTGCTTCCTGGCATCACCTTCGGCCTGCTCTACCTGTGGCCGTTCCTGGAGGCTCGGTTCACCAAGGACCGTGATCCGCACCACCTCCTCGACCGGGCCCGCGACCGCCCCGTCCGCACCGCGATGGGCGTGACGACGCTGACGTTCTACGTGATGCTCCAGCTGTCGGCCAGCAACGACCTCATCGCCAACAAGATCGCCGTGTCGGTGGTCCTCATCACCCGCGTCTTCCAGGTGCTCGTTCTCGTTCTGCCGCCTCTTATCGGGTACGTGACCTATCGGCTGATGAAGGGGCTGCAGGTGAGCGGGGCCGAGCGGTTCTCCACGGTCGAGCTGGATGCCGTGATCCACCCCAAGCGACACCGAACCGTGCCCGAAGAGGAGCCCCGTGAAGACACACCCGTCAGCTGACCCGAACCCCGAGCTCCACGTCGACGAGCTCGGAGAGAACCAATGGGCGTGGCGGTACGTCGAGGGCGACATGGAGCTGAACAGCAACGAGACCTTCGCCACCCGGGAAGAAGCCGCCGACAAGGCTCGCCGCGCCTATCCGGACGTGGCCTTGACGGAGTAGTACCGCTCCGCCGGACCCGGCTGCCCTGCATCTTCGGGGGTGGGCCGTAGAGGACTCGAACCTCTGACCCCTTGCGCGTCATGCAAGTGCGCTACCAACTGCGCCAACGGCCCGTCGGACACGAGCCTAGCGCGAGCCCTCCGCCTCTTCGCCCGCAGGGGGTGCGAACCCCTGGCGCAGCGTGTTCTCGCTGACGGCACGGGGGTCGACGAACTGCATGAGATAGTCGGGCCCGCCCGCCTTCGATCCCACGCCGGACAACCCGAAGCCGCCGAAGGGGTGGCGGCCGACGATCGCTCCGGTGATGGTCCGGTTGACGTAGACGTTTCCCGCCCGCAGCTCGTCGGTGGCGTAGCGGATGTGGGACGGCGACCGCGAGACGACTCCTGCGGTCAGGGCGTAGTCGGTCCGGTTGGCGAGCTCGACCGCCTCGTCGAACGACCCGGCCCGGCTCACGGTGAGGACCGGACCGAAGATCTCCTCGGTGTTCAGCCGGCTGTCGGACCCGGCGCCCACGACGATGGTCGGCCCCACGAAGTAGCCGCCGCCGGGAACGTCCTCCCGGGCCAGGACGACGTCGCCCTCGGAAGGCGCCAGCTCAACGTACGAGCGGATCTTCTTGTACGCGTCGGCGTCGATGACGGGGCCCATCTCGGTGCTCATCTCGCGGGGATGGCCGACGATCAGCTCGCCGGCCGCTCCTACCAGCCGATGCACCAGCTGGTCGTGGACGGAGTCGAGAACGATCAGGCGGCTGGCGGCCGAGCACTTCTGGCCGGCGTAGCCGAAGGCGGAGTTGAGGACGATGGGACCCG
>DASUXN010000053.1:0-4397 GCA_036377875.1 Acidimicrobiales bacterium | reverse complement strand
GATGCCGCGGCCGCTGCTGTCGGAGGCCTTGCGTGGCCACGGGGCTTTTCTGCGGGATGCGACCGGCGAGCGGTTCGTCGACGAGTTGAAGCCCCGCGACGTCGTCTCGCGAGCCATGGCCGCCCGCATGGCCGAGCAGGGCGTCGACCACCTGTGGCTCGACGCCACCGGCCTGGAGGACTTCGACCGCCGTTTCCCCACCATCACCGCCTCCATGCGGGCCGCCGGCCTCGACCCGACCAAGGAGTGGCTGCCGGTGGCGCCCGCCGCCCACTACTGCATCGGCGGCGTCCTCACCGACCTCGACGGGGCCAGCGGGCTGCCCGGGCTGTGGGCCGCGGGCGAGGCGGCGTGCAGCGGCGTCCACGGGGCCAACCGGCTCGGCTCCAACTCGCTGCTGGAGGGCATGGTCTTCGCCGCCCGGGTGGTGGAGGCGATCCTGGACGGCAAGGAGCGGGGCGAGTCGACGGGAGCCCTGCGCGCCCTCGACGGCCCCCTCCTCGACTGGACGGGCCAGGACGACGCCCCCCCAGGTGTGCACGAGACGGCCGACGCCGCCAAGGTCCGCGATCTCCTCCAGACGGCCATGACGCATAACGCCGGTGTGCGGCGGGACGCCGCGTCGCTGGCAGAAGCGCAGCGGGTGCTCAGGGAGGCCGGCGCGCTGCTGGAGGGGGAGGACACCCGGGCCGAGGCCGAGGTGCGCAACCTGCTCACCGTCGGCGACGCGCTGGTGGAGGTGGCGACCCGGCGGGAGGAGAGCCGCGGCTGCCACACCCGCAGCGACTTCCCGGAGACGTCGCCCGCGCTCCGGCGGCGGCTGGTGATCTGGTGATCCCGACAACCGCCGACCTCGTGGCCCGAGCCCTGGCCGAGGATCTCGAGCCCCTGGGCGACCTCACGTCGTCGCTGCTGCCGCCCGGCGCCGGGGTGCGGGCTTCCATCGTGCCCCGCCGCAACGGCGTGCTCGCGGGCCGGGCGCCGGCCATGGAGACGTTCCGCCAGGTCGACCCGGCCATCGGCCACGAGTGGGAGGCGTCCGATGGCGACACGCTGCGGGCGGGTCGGGCCATTGCCCGGGTCGAGGGGCCGCTGGCCTCCGTCCTCGCCGCCGAGCGCACCGCTCTGAACTTCCTGTGCCACCTGTCCGGCATCGCCACCCTGACCCGCCGGTACGTGGATGCGGCACGTCCCGCGCAGGTCCGCGACACGCGCAAGACCACGCCCGCCCTGCGGGCGCTGGAGAAGGCCGCAGTCCGGGCCGGTGGCGGGGTCAACCACCGCGGCTCCCTGTCCGACGGCATCCTGGTCAAGGACAACCACATGGGTGGCCTGTCCATCGAGGAAGTCGCGGAGCGGGCCCGCCGGCGCTGGCCGGGCCGCACCGTCCAGATCGAGTGCGACACCGCCGATCAGGTCAAGACCGCGCTGGTGGCGGGCGCCGACCTCGTCCTGCTCGACAACATGTCGCCCGACCAGGTGGCCGCGTGCGTGGCGATGGTCCGCGAAGCTCCGAGGCCGTGCCTCGTCGAGGTCTCGGGCGGAGTGACCCTCGAAACCGTGTCGGCGTACGCGAAGGCGGGAGCCGACCTGATCGCGGTAGGCGCCATCACCCATTCCGCCCCGGCCCTGGACATCGGCCTCGACCTGGTGGACGGCTGAACCGACCGTGCTCCTCGCCGTCGACACCGGCAACACCCAGACGGTCGTGGGCCTCTACCGGGGCGACGACCTGCTCGAGCCGTGGCGGCTCGCCACCAACGCCGAGCGCACTTCCGACGAGCACGCCCTGCTCGTCCAGCAGCTGCTCGACCTCCAGGGCGTCGCCTTCTCCGACGTGACCGGCATCGTGGTCTCGTCGACCGTCCCGCGACTGACCGCGGCCCTGCGGGAGATGGCGGAGAGGTACTTCGACGTGCCCCCGGTGGTGGTCGAGCCCGGCACCCGCACGGGCATGCCCATCCTCTACGAGAACCCCAAGGAGGTCGGGCCCGACCGCATAGCCAACGCGGTGGCGGCCTTCGATCTCTACGGTGGGCCGGTGATCGTCGTGGACTTCGGCACCGCCACCACCGTGGACGCCACCTCGGCCCGAGGCGAGTACCTGGGCGGCGCCATCCTTCCCGGCATCGAGATCAGCCTGGACGCGCTCTTCGCCCGCGCCGCCGCCCTGTCCCGCATCAAGCTCGTCGCGCCCCGCCGGGTGATCGGCAAGACGACGGTCGAGTCGGTCCAGTCCGGCACGCTCTACGGGTTCGGCGCGGCGGTGGACGGCCTGTGCCGGCGGTTCCAGGACGAGCTCGGGCCCGGCCGCGTCGTCTCGACCGGCGGCCTGGGCAGCCTCATGGCCCCGTTCTCCGACTGCATCGAGCGCCACGACCCGTGGCTGACGCTCCACGGCCTGCGGCTCATATTCGAGCGCAACCGGCCTGCGTGGCCGGAACGCACAACACAGTGATCCCCTACCGCTACGAGCGGACGGCCACCGCCGGTGACCTCCACGCCCGCTTTCCCGAGCTCCCGCCCGACACCCGCACCGGCGAGCGGGTCTCGGTGGCGGGCCGGCTCGTGCTCGTCCGTCGCCACGGCGCCATCGCCTTCGGCACGCTCGCCGATCTGACCGGGCGCATCCAGCTGTTCGCCACCGAGGCGGGCACGGGCGACTTCGAGGGGTTCACCAAGTTGTCGGTGGGCGACTGGGTGGGCGTGACCGGCGAGGTGATCACGACTCGTCGGGGTGAGCTGTCGGTGACCGTCGACGAGTTCGTGCGCCTGGCCGAGGCCCGCCGACCGTTCCCGGACAAGTGGCACGGGCTCGTCGACCCCGACACCCGCTATCGCCAGCGCTACGTCGACCTGTGGGTCACCGAGGAGGCCCGCAACGCGTTCCTGGTGCGCAGCCGGGTGGTCAGCCTGGTCCGGCGATGGCTGGAGGAGCGGGGCTTCCTCGAGGTCGAGACGCCCGTTCTCCACCCCCTGCCGGGCGGGGCGGTGGCCAAGCCGTTCGTCACCCACCACAACGCCCTCGACATGGACCTCTACCTCCGAATCGCCCCCGAGCTGTACCTCAAGCGACTGATCGGTGGCGGCATCGACAAGGTCTTCGAGCTGGGGCGGGTCTTCCGCAACGAGGGCATGTCCACCCGCCACAACCCCGAGTTCACGATGCTGGAGCTGTACCAGGCCTACGCCGACTACACCGACATGATGGAGTTGTGCGAGGGCCTCGTGGCCTCTGTCGCGGCCGAGGTGACCGGCTCCACGCACCTCACCTACGGCGGCCGTGAGCTCGATCTCACCCCACCGTGGCGGCGGGCGACCATGACCGAGCTGATCGAGGAGCACGCGGGCGTGGCCGTCGACCTCGACATGCCGGTCGACGAGCTGGCCGCCATCGCCAAGCGATTCCGAGTCCCCCTCAAGCGGTCGTGGGGCCCGGGCAAGCTCGTGCTGGAGATCTACGAGAAGACCACCGAGGCCGAGATCTGGGGACCCGTCTTCGTCTGCGACTACCCGATCGAGGTGTCGCCCCTGGCCCGACCGCACCGGGTCAAGGCCGGGTACGTGGAGCGCTTCGAGCCCATCGTGGCCGGCCGCGAGCTGGGCAACGCCTTCAGCGAGCTGGTCGACCCCGACGACCAGCGGGCCCGCTTCGAGGAGCAGGCGGCCCAGAAGGCGGCGGGCGACGAGGAGGCCATGGTCGTCGACGAGGACTACCTGCGGGCCCTCGAGTACGGCCTCCCTCCCACGGGCGGCCTGGGCATAGGCATCGACCGCCTCGTCATGCTCCTGACCGACTCCCAGAACATCCGCGACGTCGTCCTCTTCCCGACCCTGCGGCCCGAGCAGGACTGAGTGGCGCTCGGCCACCGGGCGCCTGACTCGTCTGTTTTGCGGCGTTAGAACCACATTCGGCGCCGAAACCACCGCCACGGTGGTCCGCACGCCGAAAAAGCGGGAGCTACGGGGCGACCGAGCCGATCAACTTGGCGGTGAGGGCCTCGAGGGCGGCGGTCTCGGGGCCCGGCGGCAGGTCGGCGACGGCCGCTACCGCCTCGCTCGCGTAGCCGCGGGCGACGTCGAGCGAGGCGGGCACCGCCCCGTTGGACCGGATGAGGCGGCGGGCCTCGGCCACCTCCTCGGGCTGGATGTGGCGGCGGAGGAGGGTTCGCAGCGCCCCCGACGTGTCGGACGCAGCCAGGGCCCGAATGGTCGGCAGCGTGTAGACGCCCTCGACCAGGTCGTTGCCGGCGGGCTTGCCCAGCTCCTCGTCGGTGGCGACCACGTCGAGGATGTCGTCCACGATCTGGAAGACCATGCCGACCCGCTGCCCGTAGTGGGTCACGGTGTCGATGGTCGGGCGGTCGAGGCCGGCGGTGATGCCGCCGATCCGGCAG
>DASUXN010000052.1:0-2304 GCA_036377875.1 Acidimicrobiales bacterium | reverse complement strand
CGCTTGCCCGAGAGCACCGCCGCCACCAGGTAGGCCAGCGACTTGCCCACGCCCGTCCCTGCCTCGACCACCAGGTGCTCGCCCGCCTTCAGGGCGTCGGCCACCGCTGCGCACATCTCCAGCTGACCTTCCCGGGTCTCTCCGCCGGGCAGCCTGTCGACCAGCGACTGGAGCGCCGTCCGGGCGGCGGCGCCTGCGGTGCCCGTGGTCATGCGCCCGCCAGCCTGGCATGCCGAACAGGCCACAATGCGGCTCATGGACCGATGGGCCGACGCCTGCGCCCGCCTCGCCGCCGCTGACCCGGCCATGGCCGCGGCCGTCGTCTCCTACGGGCCGTGCCGACTCGTCCGGCGGCGGACCCCGGGCGGGACGTTCGCCGCCCTGGCCGAGGCAATCGTCTACCAGCAGTTGGCGGGGGCGGCGGCGTCCGCTATCCACCGCCGCTTCGCCGCCCTCTACAGCGGGCGCCCGACCCCGGAGGCGGTGATCGCCACGCCCGAGCCCGTGCTGCGCTCCGTCGGCCTGTCGGCCAACAAGGCGGCGTCCATCCTGGACCTGGCGGCCAAGACGCGGGACGGCACCGTCCCGACCCGCGGTTGGAGCCGCCGCAGCGACGAGGAGATCGTCGAACGGCTGGTCAGGGTGCGGGGGATCGGCCCGTGGACCGCCCACATGTTCCTCATCTTCCAGCTCAACCGGCCCGACGTGTGGCCCACCGGCGACCTGGGCGTCCGGGCCGGCTTCGCCCGCATCCAGGGCCTCCCCGAGCTGCCCACGCCCGCCGCCCTGGCCGCCGCCGGCGAGCCCTACCGCCCCCATCGCACCGTCGCCGCCTGGTACTGCTGGCGGGCCATGGACGGCCCTTTTCCGTGAAACGCCGGGCACCGATCGATCAGTCGTATCGTTGAACGAGGTGAGGGCGGGCACTGTGCTCTGCCCTCCGAGGAGGAAGACGGTGCGTACCACCAGCAGCAACCCTGCGCTCACCCGCAGCCCGGCGTTCACCGGACAGATGCACCCGGACCTCGCCGCCCGGCTGGAGGATGCCTACCGCGGGCCGTCGGCCACGGCCCGGGACACGGGGAGGATGACGGTCGACGACGTCGTCGTGCGCACCGGCGTCCTGCTCGGCATCGCCATCTTGGCCGGTGCCGCCACCTGGGCGCTCGATCTCGGCGCCCTCGCCTTCCCGGCGGCCATCGTCGGTCTCGTGCTGGGCCTGGTCATCGCCTTCAAGCAGATCACCAGCCCGGCGCTGATCATGACCTACGCCGCAGTGGAGGGCGTGTTCCTGGGCGGGATCAGCCAATTCTTCAACGAGACCTATCCGGGCATCGTCGTTCAGGCGGTCGTCGGCACGGGCGCCGTCACCGCGGTCATGCTCGGGCTGTACCGCAGCGGCAAGATCCGGGTTACGCCCCAGTTCACCAAGATGGTCATCGGCGCCACCCTGGGCTTCCTGGCCCTGATCGTGGTCAACCTGGTGGCCGGCTTCTTCACCGACGGCGGACTGGGCTTGCGTGAGGGGCCTCTCGGGATCGTCGTGGGCCTGGTCGCCATCGGCCTCGCCTCGCTCAACTTGGTCCTCGACTTCGACCTCGTGCAGAAGGGGGCCGAAGCGGGCCTGCCTGAGCGCTACGGCTGGTTCGCCGCCTTCGCCATCATGGTGACGCTGGTGTGGCTCTACATCGAGATCCTGCGCCTGCTCGCCATCCTGCGGGGCGACGACTAACCCCGCGTCCATACCAGCCGGTGACCGGCGGCCCCCGCCGCCGGTCACCGGCTTTTTCTCTTTGGGCAGGGGGTCCGCCTGCCGATATCCGTCCGTATGGCGAAGCGGCATTTCCGCGTCCCCCTGGCCCTCCTGGGCCTGGGCGCGGGCGCGGTGGCCCTCGCCGGCTTCTGGTCCTCGCCGGGGCGAGCTGCCGTCGCCGCCGGGCCGGGAGGGCACGTGCCGGTCGACGGCTACCTGAACGAGATGGTCATAGACGCCGCCGGTGAGCGGGCCTACATCACCAACCCGGCCCGCAACCGGGTCGAGGTCCTCGTCCTGGCCACGAAGACGCTGGAATCGCCGATCGAGGTGGGCAGCCAGCCTCTGGGCCTGGACTTCAGCGTCGACGGCAGGCTGCTCTACGTGGCCAATTCCGGCGCCGACTACGTGTCGGTGGTCGATGTGGGCGCCCGCCGGGAGGTGCGCCGCATCGACATCCCGGGCGGGTACTTCGAGAACGAGACGCCCTACTCCGTCGCCGTGGCGGCCAACGGCCAGGCCCTGGTGACGACCACGTTCCCCGGGTCGGG
>DASUXN010000051.1:0-2254 GCA_036377875.1 Acidimicrobiales bacterium | reverse complement strand
ACGTCGATGATGGCGGTGAGGTTGTCGAGGCCGGAGAAGCTGGCCTCCTCGAAGGCCTCCCACATGGAGCCCTCGGCCATCTCCGAGTCACCGCACAGCACCCAGATGCGGCTCGGGGACTCCTCGAACTTCTTGGCGCCCAGGGCGACGCCCACCGCGATGGGAAGGCCTTGACCGAGGGAGCCGGTGGCCACATCGACCCAGGGGATGATCGGCGTGGGGTGACCCTCGAGCTTGGAGCCGAAGCGGCGGTAGGTGTCGACCTCCTCGGCCGTCACCGCCCCGGCCGCCTTGTAGATGGCGTACAGCAGAGGCGAGGCGTGGCCCTTGGAGAAGATGAGGTGGTCGTTGGCCGGGTTGTCCGGCTCGCTCCAGTCGTAACGGAGATGGTTGGCGATCAGGGCGGCCATGAGGTCGGCGGCGGACATCGACGACGTCGGGTGCCCAGAGTTGGCCTGGCCACTCATGCGCACGGAATCGACCCGCAGCTGCTGGGCGAGCTCCTTGAGGTACGCAGTGCCGTTCGTGTCGCTGTCGCTCATCGGCGCCCTTCTCCTCGTAAGACCGGGAACGCAATGCTACGGGCAACAGCGGGAGTAGCGTCCAATGCCATGGACATCCTGGCAGCAGTGTTCGTGGAGAACCTGGGTCAGCGGCAGGCCCCGGGGGGCGCGACCCGCATCGACCTCACCGGGATCATGTTCTCGCTGGCCGCTCCCACGCCCCCGCCCGTGACCGTGTCGCCCCACCTCGTCGTGCTGTTGCGGTGCCGGCCCGACGAGTCAGGCCAAGGCACCCTCGAGGTCGAGTTCCTCGACGGCGAGGGCAAGCAGGTGGCCCGCAACGTCCAACCGGTGACGGTTCAGCCCGGCAAGTTCGGGCGCCAGCTGGTCAAGGGCGAGCTGGCCTTCGAGAACTACGGCACGATCGAGGCCCACTGCCACATCACCGGTGGCAACGACGTGGTCGTACCGCTCACCCTGCTGCCCCCGGCGTGACCCGGTTCGCGGCGGCGCTGTCGGAGCACCCCGACCTGGCCGAGGCCACCGGGGAGGTCATCGGCCAGATCCTCGAGCGCCACCCCGATCCTCCCGACCTGGCCGTGCTGTTCGTCAGCCGGCCCCACCTGGGCGGGTTCACCGAGGCGGTCGAGGCGGTGCGCGCCGCCCTGCACCCCCAGACTCTGGTCGGCTGTGCGGCCGAGTCGGTCGTGGGAGGCGCCCGGGAGGTCGAACGTTCGCCCGGCGTCTCGCTGTGGGTCGGCGAGACCGGCCCCGTCACGCCCTTCCACCTCACCGCCACCATGACGCCGGACGGGCCACTGTTCATGGGCTGGCCCGAGATCGGCCCCGACGTGTCGGGCATGGTCGTGATGGGCGACCCGTTCTCGTTTCCCGCCGACCAGTTCCTGGCCCGCATGCAGTCCGAGCACCCGGGCCTACCCGTGGTCGGCGGCATGGCGCTGGCCGGCCAGGCCCCGGGCCAGAACCGGATGGTGCTCGACGACAAGGTCGTCAACGCGGGAGCGGTGGGCGTGCTTCTGGGGCCGGGGGTGCAGGTCACGACCGTCGTCTCCCAGGGCTGCCGGCCGGTGGGCAACCCCCTGGTCGTAACCCGGGCCGAGGGCAACGTCGTCTACGAGCTGGCCGGACGTCCACCCCTCGAGCGGCTGGGCGAGCTGGCCGAGACCATGCCCGAGGAGGAGCGCACGCTGCTCTACCGGGGCGTCCACCTCGGGATCGTCATCGACGAGCACAAAACCGACTTCGGACGGGGCGACTTCCTCATCCGCAACGTGTTGGGCGGCGACCCCGAGTCGGGCGCCATCCAGGTGGGCGACGTGGTCGACGTGGGCAGCACCACCCAGTTCCAGATCCGTGACGCCGACGCGGCCGACGAGGACCTCCGCCAGCTGCTGGCCGGCTGCTCGGCCGACGCCGCCCTGCTCTTCACCTGCAACGGGCGGGGCGTCAACCTGTTCGGCGCCGAACGCCCCGACCACGACGCCACCGTGGTCACCGAAGGGCTGGCTGGGGCGCCGGTGGCCGGCATGTTCTGCGCCGGCGAGCTGGGGCCCATCGGCGGCCACAACTTCATGCACGGCTTCACCGCCTCGGTGGTGCTGCTGTCGGTCCGCGCCTGAGACGACTAGTTGGCGTGGCCGTGGGCGCAGCCGCCCCCGTGGCCTTCGATCCCGGCGAACGGCCCGCACGGGTGGTCGGCCAGCCACACGTGGAGCATCGGCGGGGTGGCC
>DASUXN010000050.1:0-7681 GCA_036377875.1 Acidimicrobiales bacterium | reverse complement strand
GTTCGTCGTCACGAGGCGTGAGCGGCGGCGCAGGGCGAGCAGGCGGCACGGGGAGTGGCGGAGGCGGAGGCGGAGGTGGGGGTGGGGGCGGGGGTGGCGGTGGTGCCGCTAGTTCCGGCTCGGGACGGGCGCGACGCGGCTCGGGCGGCCGGTACCGGTCGTCACGCGGCCGCGGCGCCAACCCGGCCAGGCGATCGAGCAGGTCGTCGACGGACGCCGTTGCCTCGTCCGGAATGGCCTCGAACCGCTCCTCGCGAGACCACGGCTTGTCCCAGTCGGGCGCCTCGATGGGGGGAACAGGCGGCGGCTGAGGAAGCGGGAACTCGCCGGCCAGGCCCTCTCGGGGCAGCGCGACGGTCTCGGGGAACGGTGGCGGGGGCGGCGGTACGAGGTCCTCGACGTCCGGAAGCGACGCCACCGGCACGAACTCGGGCGGAGGCGGAGGCGGCGGTGGGGGCGGCTCGCCCAGCGCTGCCTCCTCGCCGGCCAGCGGGCCGGCCACCGGCTCCGGTGGCGGCTCGTAGATCGGCAGCGGCTCGACCACGGGCAACGGCTCGACGACGGGCAACGGCGCCGCCGCCGGCGGCTCGGGCTCGGCCACGGCCGTCGAGCCGGCCCCGCCGGAGACGGGCGGGAGCACGGCCACGACGTCGTGGGACTCCAGCCACATGGTGTCATCGGCGGGCTGGCCGTTGACCCAGACCCGGCACCGCCCGAGCACAGCGGTGAACTGGTCGCCGAAGCGGGCCCGCGCCACGGCCAGGACCTCGCCCACGGTCTGGCCCTCGATCTCGACGCGCGCCTCCCCGGCGGCCTCCCGAGCGGCGGCGAACAGGCGGAGTACGGGCACGGCTAGCTCCTCACCTCGGCCCGTCCGTCACGGATCACGAGCCTGTCGTCGCTGCGGGCCTCGAAGGCGTAGGCGCCGCCGCCCGCCTCGAACACCGTCACCGACACGTCCGAGCCGGGGAACACGGGCTTGGAGAACCGCACCGCCAGCCGGGCCAGCCGGGCCGGATCCCCACCCAGCACCCGGTCGACGACCACCGACCCGCACATGGCCATCGTGCAGAGCCCGTGAAGGATGATCCCGGGAAGGTTGACCGACCGGGCGAACTCGTCGTCGACGTGGATGGCGTTGTCGTCGCCCGACGCGTCCCGGTAGCGGAACGTCTGGTCGGCGTCCACGTGGACGGTGCCCTCGGCGACCGGCCGGCTGCGGGCCTCGGCGGGAAACCCGTGGGCGGGCCGCTCCGGGCCCGAGTCCTCGCCCCCCACCAGCCCGCGGACGAACATGGTGGCGAACTGCTCGAGCACCGGCTCGGCGTCTCCGTCCACGCTCTCGACCCGCACCGTCAGCCACGTCCCCGACCGCAATACCCGGCGGCTGTAGAGCTCGGCCCCGGTGTGGAGCTCCAGGCCCGGCGCCAGCGGGCGCAGCCAGCGCATGTCCTGCTCGGCGTGCAGGAGCATGCCCAGCGACTCGGCCGGCACCTCGTCCCGCACGACGGTGATCATCGGCTCCCACGTGGGCACGACCCCGAACACCGGAGGCGCGTAGAGCCCCTCGGCATACGCCGGGTTGGCGTCGTTGGTGGCCGCGGCGTAGGCGCGCGCCCGTTCGATGTCGACTGTTTCGACCCGCCGGGCGATGTTTTCGAGAGCCATGTCCTGAAGAGGAAGTGCCACGGCGCCGCTCCTGGCTCGTAACGCCCTGACCCTAGCGGTCTCGGGCCGGCCGGGCCACGCCCCGCTCGCGCAGCTCGGCTACCAGCCGGTCGGCCAGGTCGGGCGACAGCAGGTCGGTGCCGTGCCCGGCCCGCTCCTCCCACCACAGCGCCTTGGGCTCCTCGGCCCAGGCGTAGACGGCCTCGGGATGGTCCCGCCCGAAGTAGTGGTCCTCGGGGTCGTGGACGATCAGGGTGAGGGCGGGGGTGATCGACTTCACGACGTCCCGGGCGTCGGGCACGCCCGCGCAGTGGTCGGCGATGCGGGTGCGCATGAAACAGGACACGAACGTCCGCCCCGCCCGGGTCGTGGCGTACCGCTCGATCCGGCGAGTGGCGGGCGTATCCCAGGCCCCCCACCACGCCGGCGCGCTGACTCCCACCACGGCGGCCACGCCCCCGTGGGTGCCGGCGTGGAGGAAGACGGCGGCGCCGCCCAGGCTGATCCCCACCGTCACGACGGGCAGGTCGGGGTGCACTGTCGACGCGAACCGCACCGCCGCGTCAACGTCGAGCGGCTCCTCCGCGCCCAACGCGCAACGCCCGCCCGAACGACCGTGCCCCCGCAGCTCGGGCACGACGACGTGGGCGGAGCGGGCGAGATGGTGGGCGAAGTCGTAGATCCCGGGGGTGCGAGACGAGTGCGAGAAGCCATGCACGAGCACGAAGGTGGCGAACGCGTCGGCCGGCCCGTCCAGCCGGGCGCCGCCCAAGCGCACGCCGTCCGTCGTCAGCAGCGAGACCATCTGCTCGGGCCGGTAGCGCGGCTGTACGACGTACTTGCGGAGGTAGTTCTCTACGGCGCGGCCGTAGCCCGCTGGTCCCGGTCGCGATCTCGCTTCGCTCGCCATTCGGCCTCGATCTGTCCCAGTTCCGTCGACGGTGGCGCGTCGCTCAGGTATTCGGAGAGGAGCCGCCCCCAGTTGGCGGTCACCTCCATCTTGCCGAACAGGGCGCTGAAGCCCCACACGACGCGGTCCAGGATGACGTAGGACGGCGGCATGTTGAGCGATTTGATGAGGTCGCCGTACTCGCCCGTCAGGTCCAGCATCCGCTGGAGGGTCTGGCCCACGAACTTCGACGTGTACGTGAACCGGTCCATCTGGAACGGGATGTAGGGCTGGCTGCAGAACTCGTAGATCAGGTCCTCGGGCATCCCGTGCTTGCGGGGCAGGAACCCGGCCCGCACCAGCGCCTCGACGAGTCCGGGCGGGTCCTGGCGGAGGATGGCGTCGAGGATGGGGCTCAGCGTCTCCAACTCGCCCGGCGCCCACCGCTTGACCAGCCCGAAGTCGAGGAAGGTGACCTTCCCCTTCTTGGGGTGGAACCGGTAGTTGCCGGGATGGGGATCGCCGTTGAACACGCCGTGGTGCCAGATGGAGCCCTCGGCGAACCGGAACAGGATCTCGGCCGCCGTCTCCTTCTGCTCCTGGGTCGACGAGGCCAGGAACTCCTTCCACGACATCCCGTCGACCCACTCGCTGGTGATCACCCGCTGGGCGCTGCGCTCGGGGACCACGTCGGGGATGTGGATGAAGGGATGGTCGCGGTAGCGGTCGGCGAACTCGGCCTGGTACTGCGCCTCCTTGCGGTAGTCGAGCTCGTCGCCCATGCGGATCCGGAGCTCGTCGACCATGGCCTTGACGTCCATGTTCTTCAGGGCGAACGCCGCGAACATGCCGTAGAGGAGCTCGGCGTTGTCGAGGTCGCTCTTGATCGCCTTGTCGACGCCCGGGTACTGCACCTTGACGGCCACCTCGCGCCCGTCGGGCATCACCGCGTAGTGCACCTGGCCGATCGACGCCGCCGCCCGCGGCACCCTCTCCCAGTCGAGGAACAGCTTGTCCGGGTCCGCCCCCAGCTCTTCGCGGACGACCTGCTCGGCCAGGCTCGGGGCCATGGGCGGCACCTCGGCCTGAAGCGTGGCCATGGCCGCCTGGGCCTCGGGCGGAAGCCCGTCGGCGATGAAGGAGACCATCTGGCCCGCCTTCATGATGGCGCCCTTCATGTTGCCGAGAACCTCGGCCACGTCCTGGGCGGAGCGGATGGCGAACTGCTCCTCGAGCTTGGCCCGCCTCTCCTCGGTCGCCTTTCGACCGCGCACCTTGAGCGTCGCCCAGGCCACCAGCCTCCGGATCGACAGCCGCCACATGCGCAGCTGACGGTCGACGCGCGTGCGGCGGTCGTCGTCCCGTAGGGCGATGCCGACGCCCGCTCCTGCGGCCACCATCCCCACGGCCGCCACCGGGGCGGCCTTGCGGAGACGGCGGACCGATAGACCGCCGGTTGAGCGGATGGTGCCGCGCGACCGGCGAGGCCCCAAGGGGTTCGAGGGCTCGTCGGGGGGCGGACCCCCCCGACTATCGCTAGACGTTGCCCGCCGACCGGGCCTGGCGCTCCGCCGCGGCCTGGTCGTCCAGGCACAGCCGGGTCGCCGGCATCGCCTCCAGCCGCTCCTCGTCGATGGCCCTGCCGCACGCCTCGCACGTGCCGTACGAACCGTCGCTGATGCGAGCCAGCGCATGCTCGATGTCGGCCAGCTCGGCCTCCACGTTCTCGAGGATCGAGAGATCCTTCTCGCGCTCGAACGTCTCGGTGCCGAGGTCGGCCTGGTGCTGGTCGAGGCCCGACAGCTCGCCGACGCTGTCGTTCTCGCTCTCGTCGGCTTCGCCGAAGTCGTCGCGCATGTGCTGGAGGCGGGCCTGCTCCTCCTGGAGGCGCTGGCGGGCGTGCTGTGGGTCCATCGCCGTCAGACTACCGGCGCCCGGCCGAAACCCAGGCGGCCACCAACTCCCCCAGAACGGGAAGGCTCACCGCCCCCGAGCCGAGGGCCACGTCGTGGAACCCCTTGATGTCGAACGCGCCGCCGAGGCTAACCCGGCTCGACTCCCGCAGCCTCAGGATCTCCCGCTGCCCGAGCTTGTAGGCGAGGGCCTGGGCGGGCATGCCGATGTACCGGTCGACCTCGATTGTTACCTCGTCGACCGACACCGGTGTGTTGGCGGCCATGAACTCGATCGCCCTGGCCCGGCTCCATCCCATGGCGTGGAGGCCGGTGTCGACCACGAGCCGGCACGCCCGGATGGAGTCGGCGGCCAGCATGCCGATCCGCTCGAGGTCGCTGTCGTAGAGGCCCATGTCCTCGGCCAGGCGCTCGGCGTAGAGACCCCAGCCTTCGACGTAGGCGGTGTTGGAGAACGAGAAGCGACGGAACCGGGGCAGGCCGGTGAGCTCCACTGCGATGGTGAGCTGGAGGTGATGGCCCGGAATGGCCTCGTGGAAGGCGATGGAGGCCGTTTCGTAGCGGGCCTTGTTGTCGGGCTTGTCGGTGTTGACGTAGTAGATGCCGCCTCTCGAACCGTCCCCGGGAGGCGGGAAGTAGTAGGCGCTGGGTGAGTCGGGGGCGAGGAAGTCGGGAACCTTCTCGATGCTGCACGGCGCCTGGGGAAGGCGCCCGAACCAGTCGCCCATGGCCGCCATGGCGTCCTCGAAGGCGTCGCGGGCGTCGGCCATGATCTCGTCGCCGGTCGTGTAACGCAGGGCGGGATCGGTGCGGAGGCGTTCAAGCACCGTGGCCGGGTCGGTGAGGCCGAACAGCCGCCCGCCCACCTCGGCGTACTCGGCCGGCAGCTTCTCGGTGACCTCCTCCATCCCGATGGCATGGATGGTCTCGGGCGGGAGGTCGAGCGTGGTGTGCTGGCGGACGAGGGTGGCGTAGATGGCGTCGCCGTCGTCGATCCACGAGAGCCCGCAGTGCTCGTCGTCGCGGGCCACGGGGAGGAGCCGGTTCTTCAGGGTCTCGACCATGCGGGCGTAGGCGGGCCGGATGAGGTCCCGAGCGATGTCGGCCAGCTCCTCGCGCCGGTCGTCGGCACCGGCCAGGGTGACGAACACGTCGGTGTCCAGCGGCGAAGCCAGGTAGCCCTCCAGCATGTTGGCGGCCCGGCCGATGCAGATGGCAGCCGGCGGGCGCCCGGCAGCAGCGCCGTCGACGAACCGCTGGGCCGCCTGGTCGAGGGCGTGAGGGACCTTGCGGAACCGCTCCACCAGCATGGCCGCCGACTCCGCGTCCGGCGCCGAGATGACCGGCAGCGTCTGCAGCACGCCGACGTGGTAGCCCGTCATCTGGTCGGACTGCAGCTCGATCAGCCGCTGGTCGATGGCGGCGACGGCCTGGCCCAGTTCGGTGGCCAGCTGCCCGTGCGTCACCCGGTCGTCGATGTCGAGCCCGTCCTCGGCAATGGCGGCGAGGCGGTCGAGCATGCCCGCCCACCGTGTGCGCGCCGCCGTTTCCGCTTCGGCCGACAGGTCCTCGATCCGGTCGTCGAATCGATGGTCCCCCAACACCGTCGCCGTCGTCGGGTTCAGTTCCAGGAGCACGTCCCAGTACTCGTCCGCCAGCTGTCGCAACTCCGCGTTGGCCACCGCCGAAGGGTACGCGCCGCCCGGCCATGCCCTCGTCGCGGCTACGTGGGCCGCCGGGGTCTCGAACCCCGCACCTTGGGATTAAAAGTCCCCTGCTCTACCGGATGAGCTAGCGGCCCGACGTCATGCTACGGCCGGCTTTCGGAGACATCGGCCGGGCGGCGCTCGACGTGGGGCAGACGTAGGATCGTGACGTGCCCAGGGACATCTTCGGCAAGGGAAAGCCCGTCATCGACGAGGAGGTCGAGCGCGAGGCGCAACGCGAGCTCGACCGCTTGACCAGTAGACCGCGCCCGATGGGTGGCGGGTTCGACTTCGGCGGCGGCGGACCCCCCGGAATGGGCGGCGGCGGGATGGGCGTCGGCCCTCCGTCGCCGCTCGAGGAGATGGCCCGCTCGGTGGGCGAACGCAAGGGCGGCAGCCGGCGCCGCAAGCCCAAGGAGGACCGTGCGGGTTTCTTCGGCGGCGGCTTTGCCGGCGCCGCATCGATCACCGGATCGGTCGGATCTGCTCTCAACTTCGGCGGCGGCCCCGGCCCGGCCGGGATCAAGCCGCCCCCGCCGGCCGATGCCAGGCCCCTCAAGCGCAAGGTCACCACCAGCGAGTGGGACGACGACGACGAGGGCGACGAGGAGTCGGCCGTGACCGAGATGGCGCTGCGCGACCACGCCGAGCGGTTCGGGCGGGGCATGGAGGACACCATGATCCGCTCCGACCCGGTGGCCGCCGAGAGCATGCGGGAGGCGGCGCTGCGCAAGTTCATGGAGCGTCAGTCCGGCCGCGGAGGGGGCGGTGGGGGCGCAGGCAGTGGTGGTGGCGGCCCGAGTGACGCCCCGCCCGAGGCCGGTGCGCTGCGCCTGCGACTGCGTAACCGCGGCGCCCAGGCGCAGGTGAGCGAACCGGATCCCGAACCCGACGTCGAGGACGCCGACGACGAGGCGCTGGAGGCGCTTCAGGAGGAGCTGGGCGACGACGAGTTCGTCGATGAGCAGGCGGCGCCGGAAGCGCCCCGCCCCGCCCCTCGCCACGACTCCCGTCGCGAGGAGCTGGTCGAACATCGCGCCGAGGTGGCCGAGGAGCGGGCCAGGCTGGCCGAGGAACGCGCCGCGCTCGCCGAGGAGCGGGCGTCCCATGCCGAGGCGCGGGCCCAATCGGCCGAGGACGAGGCGGCTGACGCCGTGCGTCGAGCGTCGCAAGCCGAGGAACGCGCCGCCGAGGCCGCCAACCGGGCGTCCGAGCTCGATTCCCAGCTGGCCGAGGTGACCACTCAGCTGGTGGCCGTCACCGAGGAGTTGTCCGCCCTCAAGGCTGCGCCACCGCCGGCCAAGCGCACGCGTGCCCGCAAGCCACCCGTGGCGGAGGCCCCCGCGCCCGAACCGACCCCTGCGCCCGCACCCGCTAAGGCCACGCGCGCCTCCAGGCGGCCGGCAAAGGCAGCTTCGGCACCGGCGGCGGCGCCGGCCAAGGCCGCACCGGCGGCGAAGGCGGCGCCAATGGCACCGGCCAAGAAGGCGGCCAAGAAGGCGGCG
>DASUXN010000049.1:0-2872 GCA_036377875.1 Acidimicrobiales bacterium | reverse complement strand
CGCACGGACCCTGCTGGAAGGAGACGACGAGAGGTGAGCATGTGGTCGGGCCAGGGCGGGTCAGGGCCATTCTCCAAGGAGCGGTTGCCGTTGATCGCCGGGATCGGGGTCGGTGTCCTGGTCGTCATCGCGCTGGCGGTGGTCCTGTTGCGGCCGTCCGACGACGACGAGGCGGGGAACGACACCCTGTCGGTGGTGGGCGGGGGCGGTGGCCGGATCGTCTTCATCAGCGACCGTGACGGCAACTACGAGATCTACACGATGAACAGCGACGGCACCGGTGAGCGGCGGCTGACGCGTAACAGCACGGCCGAGTCGTACCCCCGTTTTTCCCGGGACGGCACCAAGATCGCCTACGAGAGCAACCGGGCGGGCAACAACGACATCTTCACCATGGACGCCAGCGGCGGCAGCGAGACCCGCCTCACCGACCACGAGGGCGACGATCTGATCCCCGACTGGTCTCCCGACGGGCGCCGCATCGCCTTCGTGAGCAACCGGGACGGCAACTACGAGGTCTACGTGATGAACGTCGACGGCTCCAACGTGGCCCGGATCACCAACCACCAGGATTCCGACTTCGCGCCCCGGTGGTCGCCCGACGGGTCCAAGCTCGTCTTCCAGAGCGGCCGCACGGGCGCCTCGGAGATCTTCACCATGAGCCCCGACGGCAGCAACGTGACCCGCCTGACCGACAACCAGGCCACCGACGAGCTGCCCACGTGGTCGCCGGACGGAACGAAGATCGCCTTTCAGAGCTCCCGGGAGGGCACGACCAAGGTCTTCGTGATGAACGCCGACGGCACCGGCCAGCGGCGGCTGACCAACGACCGCAACGGGGACTTCGCCCCCTCCTTCTCCCCCGACGGCACCCGCGTCGCCTTCCAGAGCACGCGCCGGTCGGGCTCGGAGCTCTTCGTGGTGCCCGCCGACGGGGGGGCGGTCGGCCAGATCACCCGCAACGGCAAGGGCGACTTCGTCCCCCACTGGATCTCGGACAACCCGCCGCCCGCGGCGGTGGGCGTGGGTACGCCGACCACTGCCTCCGGGCCGACCGCCACGACCCGGGCCGGGGCCACGACGACGACCACGACTCGGCCCGGCGCGACCACGACCACGAGGCGGCTTTGAGGTTCCCGCCGGGCAGGCCGTAGTCTCCCTGCGGAGATGGCCGTTCACAGTTCCTCGCGTGCGCGTTCGCGAACGCGGCCGCCGCGAAGCCGGGCAGGCGCCTACCTCGCCCTCACCAAGCCCCGCATCATCGAGCTGCTGCTGGTCACGACCGTCCCGACCATGGTCGTGGCCGAGCGCGGCCTTCCCTCGCTGTCGCTGATCCTCGCCACCGTCGTGGGCGGGGCATTGGCGGCAGGCGGGGCCAACGCCATCAACATGTACATCGACCGGGACATCGACCAGATCATGGAGCGCACCAAGGGGCGGCCCCTGGTGACCGGCGAGGTGACTCCTCGCAACGCGCTGGTCTTCGCCATCGCCCTCGAAGTGGTGGCCTTCGTGGAGCTGGCGGTGCTGGTCAACCTGCTCAGCGCCGTGCTGGCGGTCAGCGCCACCCTGTTCTACGTCTTCGTCTACACGCTGTGGCTGAAGCGCTCCTCGACCCGCAACATCGTGATCGGCGGCGCGGCGGGGGCGGTCCCCGTCCTCGTGGGCTGGGCGGCCGTCACCAACCGGCTCGACTGGGCCCCGATCGTGCTGTTCGCGGTGATCTTCGTGTGGACGCCGCCCCACTTCTGGGCCCTGGCCATCCGCTACCGGGAGGACTACGCCGCCGCCGAGGTGCCCATGCTGCCGGCCGTGGCCAGCCTGGCCGTGACCGCCCGCCGCATCCTGGGTTACACGGTCGCCCTGTGGGCGGTCAGCCTCCTCTTCTATTGGGTGGGCAGGATGAACACGATCTACCTGGTGGCCGTGCTCGCCCTGGGCGGACTGTTCACCTTCCACGCCGCCCGCCTGACCCGGGACGCCACCCCGGCCCGGGCCATGAAGCTGTTCAGCTACTCGATCACCTACGTGACCCTCCTGTTCGGGGCCATGGCGATCGACCAGCTCGTACTCAGCTGACCTGCTGCTCCTCGTCGTCGAGCTCCAGGCCGGCGTCGGCCGTCGCCCACCGGGCGGTGACGGCCAGCACCGCTACCAGCAGGGTCAGGTCGCCCACGATCCACATGAACCCCCCGCCCTGGCGCTGGTCGTCCAGCAGCGACGGGCCCCAAGTGCGGCCCAGCTCGCCGTAGGCCTCGTACAGGGGCCGCCCGGCCGAGAAGATGGCCAGGGCCAGGAACGTGTTCTGGGGCATGGCGAGGGCCAGGTAGACGAGCCGAAGGGGATGGGACATCGCCTGGGAACCGGCTACGGGAACCCAGAACAGGAGCCCCGACCCGAGGAACAGCAGGTGCTCGGCGGCGTGGACGTGCTGGTTGCGGATGGCCAGGTCGAAGAGGCCGGTGAAGTGGACGGCCCAACCGGTGGCGGCGAAGACCGTCCAGGCGACGAGGGGCGACGTGAGCGCCCGCACCAGGCCCGACCGGCCCACGGCCCGGAGCACGCTCGCCGCCCGAGCGGGCAGCCCCGCCAGCAGGGCCTCGCCGGGACGGGCGCCCACCAGCATGGGGGCGGCCACCAGCACGAGCAGGAGGTGCTGGGCCATGTGGACCGACAGGAGGGCTTCGGCGTAGACGGCGACCGGCGAGAGGAGGGCCACGCCGGCCACCGCCAGCCCGCCCAGGAACAGGCGAGGCTTCGACCGGTCGCCCGGGTCGAGCCGCTGCCGTCCCAACTGGTACACGACGGCCGCAGCCACCAGCCCCACCACCACCGGCGGCTCGACCGCCCAGAGGGCCAGGAGGGCCGGCCA
>DASUXN010000048.1:0-3347 GCA_036377875.1 Acidimicrobiales bacterium | reverse complement strand
GTGCTTGCCCTAGGCTTCGCGCCGAGACTCGACTTCGGGAGGTCCGGCGGGTGAGGACGGGGAGCATGCGCGGGCTTGTGACGCGCCCATCAAAGGAAGCGGCAAACGACGAGGCGGAGCCCCTGCAGCTGCGGTCCGGGGCCCGTCGGGAGGAGGTTCGTAGTGCGTAAGCGCGTGCCCGGTGCCCTCGGGGTAGCCATCGCCCTTTTCGTAGTTGGGATCTCGTGGTTCGCGAGCCCTGCGGCGGCCACCAACTATGTGACTGCCATCAACTGTCCGGCCCTGGCCGGCCTCTGCAGCGTCGGTACCACGACGCCGACGCCGGGAACGGGGGCGTCAGTGGGCGGAACCGCGGGTGGGGCGCAGGAGGGGCAGTTCTTCCAGTTGACACCAGCGGGCGGAGCAGCCGTCACCAGCGTCGTGGCCCACTTCAGCGACGGCGGCACCGAGACCCGGCCTGCGGCCCAGGACAACCTCTACGTGTTCCCGGGCATGACGACCACGCACTTCGTGAGCCGTCTCGACGTCCACTGGAACGACAACGCGGTGACGACGACCTCCTCGAACAGCTCTTCCACCAGCTCCTCGTCGACGAGCAGCACGTCGTCGACCAGCACCACCACGACCACCACGACGGCGCCTCCCCACCGGGGCCCGGGCAACGGCCCCGCCGCCATTCGCCAGGAAGCGGTGGCCAAGGAGGGCAGCAGCCCCGACGCCACGGCCGTGCGCGGCTTCAACCGCCTCGACGTGGCCGTCGTGGACGCCGAGGGCAACGTCCAGTGGACCCGTGAGGACCACCCCACCACCAACTGGACGGCGTGGACGAACCTGGGCCAGCCCCCGACGGGCGGCATCAAGGGCAACCCCTCGATCACCTCATGGTCCCCCGACCGCCTCGACATCTTCGCCCGTGGCACCGACGACGAGCTGTGGCAGCGGTTCTCCAACGACGGGGGGGCGACCTGGTCGGTCTGGCTGACGCCGTTCGGGGACGACGGCGAGCTGGCGTCCAGCCCCGAAGTGTCGACCCGCAACCAGCACCGGCTGAACGTGTTCGTCGTGGGTACCGACGGCTCCATCTGGGAGCGCTTCTACGACGGCGCCTGGAACCACGGCTGGATCCACCACGGCGCACCGACAGGCGGCATATCGGGTGCGGCAACGGCCAAGTCGGAACCGGGCACCGTCGCCTGGGGCATGTCCGAGCGGGTCGACCTGTTCGTGCGGGGCGCCGACGACAAGCTGTGGCAGAAGTTCTGGGACGGCTCGAGCTGGACGGCGTGGTTCAAGCCCGTCGGTGACCAGGGCACCCTCGCCTCCGAGCCCGACGTCACCTCGTGGGAGCCGGGCAACCTGCTCGTGTTCATCCGGGGCACCAACGGCCTGTCCTACGCCCTGCCCTTCGGCGGTGGCGGCTGGGGCCCGTGGGTGCAGCTCGTCCTGTCCACCGACACCTTCGCCGGTGGGCCGGGCGCCGCGTCACGCGGCCTCGACCGCTTCGACGTCTTCTACCTGAAGGCCGACGAGCGGACGTATCACATCTGGCAATAGGGGTACGGTCGGGGTCGTGCCCGTACGGCCCGTCCGACTCGTGATTCTCGGTGGCGGCCCGGCCGGTAACCAGGCCGCCACCACCGCCGCCCGCCTCGGCGCCGAGGTGACGCTGATCGAGCGCGACGTCATCGGTGGCGCCGCCCACCTTTGGGACTGCATCCCGTCCAAGGCGATGATCGCCACCGGCAACGCCATGTCGTTCGCCCGGCGGTCGTCGGGCATGGGGCTGGGATCCCTCCAGGCGGCCGTGGACGTCGACGCCCTGAAGCGGCGCATCAACGACATCGAGGACCACCTCCGCACGTCCGTGGTCGACCTGCTCACGAGCCAGGCCGTCCGCATGGTGCAGGGCACGGGCCGCCTCGTCGACCCCCACACCGTCGCCGTCGAGACGGCCGACGGCACCGAGACGGTCGCGGCCGACGCGGTGGTGCTCAACACGGGCAGCCGCCCCCGCACCCCCGACTGGGCGAAGCCGGACGGCGACCGCATCCTGACGACCCGCCAGGCCTATCCCCCGCCGTGCATCCCCGAGCACCTGGTTGTAGTCGGCTCGGGTGTGACCGGCGTGGAGTTCGTACACATGTTCCGGTCGCTCGGCTCCAAGGTCACGCTCATCGTGAGCCGCCAGCAGGTTCTCCCCGACCGGGATGCCGAGGTGGCCGCCGCCCTCGAGGAGGACTTCCTGCGCCGGGGCGTCGTGCTGGTCAAGGGCGCCAAGGCGGTGGGCATCGATCGCGAGGGCGAATCGGGCGAGGTACTGGCCGTGCGCTGCGACGACGGCCGGGTGGTGCGGGGTACGCATGTGCTGCTCGCCATCGGCTCCATCCCCAATTCCGAGGGCCTGGGCCTCGAGGACGCGGGCGTGGAGGTCGACGAGCGGGGTTTCGTGCCGATCAACCAGCACTGCCAGTCCAACGTCCCCCACATCTACGCCGCCGGCGACCTTTCCGGGAAGCTGCCTCTGTCGTCGGTGGCGTCCATGCAGGGCCGCAAGATCGCCGAGAACGTGATGGGTTACTCGACCCGGCAGCACCGCCACCTCGACTACGACAAGGCCGCCTCCGCCATCTTCACCGAACCCGAGATCGCCGAGGTGGGGATCCACGAGGCCGAGGCCTTCGCCATGGGCCGCAAGATCCGCGTCACCAAGGTCCCGTTCGCGGCCAGCGCCAAGGCCCTCATCAACGACGACCCGCGCGGCTTCGTCAAGATCGTCTCCGACCCGGCCACCGGCGTCGTCCTGGGCGGCTCGATCGTCGGCCGCCACGCCGCCGAGCTCATCGCCGTCGTCGCCTTGGCCGTCACCGCCGGCCTACGGGTCAGCGACATCGTCGACAGCCTCTTCGTCCACCCGTCGCTGTCGGAATCCCTGGCCGACGCCGCCGAGTAACGCCGGCGGCGCCCGTCGAGTGCGGTTGTGGTAGCCGCAGGCTGGCCGTCCGTTGGCGTCCACCGTGGGACCGCCGTGGGCGAAGGGCACGACGTGGTCGATCTCGCACTCCTCGGCCGGGACGTCGCAATACGGTGAGTAGCACTCCCGGTCCCGTACCTCGACGGCCCGCCGGGTCGCTCCCGAGAACAGCCGGCGCCGGGGCCCGACGTTCTTGATCCGGTCGGGACCGTCGAACACCACCCGCTCCACCCACGCTTCGTCCAACCAGCGCAGGAGCGCTCCGGGAGTGACCACCGTCCCGCTGGCCAATTCGCACACCCGCCCGGCCAACGTCTCGTAGCCCACCAGCACCGTCACCAGCGGCTCGGGCAGCCGCGCCCCGGCGGGCACGGCG
>DASUXN010000047.1:0-3283 GCA_036377875.1 Acidimicrobiales bacterium | reverse complement strand
GGTGAAGTGGCTGATGGCGACGTTCCACCTCGTCCTCCACATCGCCGCCATCACCGTGGTCGGGTTGCTGGCCGTGAAGGGCGCGTTCACGGTGTTCGAGGGCAACGGCGTGGGCTTCACGGTCGTGCTCCTGCTGATCATGGCGGTGCTGGGCGGGTTCATAGGGGCGGCCGTGACCGGCCTCTACCTGGCCATCTGCTGCGCCGTGTTCAACGCCCACGGCAACGAGGCGTTCTCGGCCATGCGCCTGACCGGCTACAAGAACTTCCTCCGCCTCCACCTCGACGAGAGAGGGGACCTGACCGTGTACCCCCTGGGCGTCCACAAGTCCACCAAGCAGTGGCGGGTTGACCCCGACAACTCCGACGAAGCATCGTGGCTGGCGCCGGACGGACGGGCTCCGATCGCCCAGCTGATCGAGCCCCCGTTCACCCTCCGCTAGCCATGACCGACAACCACTTCGACACGATCGTGGTCGGCTCCGGGTTCGGAGGGTCGGTCACCGCCTACCGGCTGGCCGACGGGGGCCAGCGGGTCTGCCTGCTGGAGCGGGGCAAGGCGTTCCCGCCCCAGTCGTTCGCCCGCCGGCCCCACGAGATGTCGCGCAACTTCTGGGACCCGAGCCGCGGCTACCAGGGCATGTTCAACGTGTGGTCGTTCCGGGGGATCGAGGCCCTCATCTCGTCCGGGCTGGGCGGCGGGTCGCTCATCTACGCCAACGTCCTGCTGCGCAAGGACGAGCGGTGGTTCGTCCACGACAGCCCCATCGACGGCGGCTACGAGAACTGGCCGATCTCCCGCGCCGACCTCGACCCCCACTACGACGCGGTCGAGAAGATGATGAACGCCCAGCGGTTCCCCTTCGGCCAGCCCGGCTACGAGTCGCCCAAGACGGCGGCCATGAAGGACGCGGCCGCCACTCTGGGCCTGGAGTGGGCTCTGCCCCCGCTGGCGGTGAGCTTCTCGCCCTCGCCGGGGGCCCCGCCCGCCATCGGCGAGGCCATCGAGACCCCCGAGTACGGGAACATCCACGGCAAGCTGCGCACCACCTGCCAGCTCACCGGCGAGTGCGACGTGGGCTGCAACTACGGGGCCAAGAACACCCTCGACCACAACTACATCTCGGCCGCCAAGTACAAGGGCGCCGACATCCGCACCCGCTGCGAGGTCAGGCGCATCGACCGCCGCCCCGGCGGTGGCTATTCGGTCGGCTATGTCGTCCACTCGGCCGACCGGGAGGGCGTCCCCACCGACACGTCCAAGCTGCCGGTGACCACCATCACCGCCGACCGCCTCGTCCTCAGCGCGGGCACCCTCGGCACGCCCTTCCTGCTGCTGCGCAACCGCTCGCAGTTCCCCCACCTGAGCAGGGCCCTGGGCACCCGGTTCTGCGGGAACGGCGACCTCCTCACGTTCCTCATCAAGGCCAGCCAGATGAAGGACGGCAAGCGGGTGCCGCGCGTGGTCGACGGCAGCCACGGACCGGTGATCACGAGCTACGTCCGGGTGCCGGACGAGGTCGACGGCGGGACCGGGCGCGGCTACTACGTGGAGGACGCCGGCTACCCGGTCTTCCTGGACTGGATGGTGGAGGCGACCACCCTGCCCTTCACCGCCTCCCGGGTCGCCCGCTTCGCCCTCCGGCGCGTCCTGGCCAAGCTCACCAGCAATCCCCGTTCGGACTTGAGCGCGGAAATCGGGTACATCTTGGGTCCGTGCACCATGTCGTCGGGCTCCATGCCGCTGCTGGGCATGGGGCGGGACGTTCCGGACGGGACCATGCGGCTGAAGAAGGGCAAGTTCCTCGACGTCGACTGGACGACCAGGACGTCACAGGAGTACTTCGACCGCCTCCGCTCGACCATGGCGGGCATCGCCGAGGCCCTGGGCGCCGAATTCAAGGACAACCTCCTCTGGTACCTGAAGCGGGTCATCACCGTGCACCCGCTCGGCGGGGCCCCCATGGGCCGCAACGAGGGGGAGGGAGTCGTCGACGCCTACGGGCAGGTCTTCAACTACCCCGGGCTGTACGTGGCCGACGGCTCCGTGATGCCCGGCCCGGTGGGCCCCAACCCAGCCCTGACCATCGCCGCTTTCGCCGACCGCATGGCGACCCGAATCCTCGAGGGAGCGCCCACGTCATGACCACAGTCGAGTTCACCGAAGAGATGAAGGGCTACGTCACGCTGGGGGAGACCGACTTCCGGAAGGGATTCGACCGGGGGAAGAAGGACGGGACCTACCTGATGTTCCACCTCACCATCGAGGCCGAGGACATCGACACCTTCCTCGCCGACCCCGACCGGGAGGCGGTCGCCCGCGGCTGGGTGAGATGCGACGCCCTCGGCGGGAAGCAGCCCGTCGAGCAGGGGATCTTCAACCTGTTCGTGGACACCGAGGACCCCGACCTCAAGCGCATGCTCTACCGGCTCTACTTCGCCGACGGCGTCGGCCACCCCCTCACCCTGAGCGGGTTCAAGCTGGTCAAGGACGACCCCGGCCTCGACCTGTGGTCGGACACGTCGACGCTGTACACGAAGATCCTGGCCGGCCACGTCGACGCCGCTGCCGAGCCGACCGCCGAGGTGGTGGCCGCGGGGATCATCACCATCCACCTCGTGGACTTCGCCCAGCAGCTGACCACGTTCCGCTCCCGGGACGGCAGCCTGGGCGACCGGGCCAGGGCCCTGGAGCGGTTCGGCAAGCTCTTCCTCGGCGACCTGTGGAAGGTCTACGGCGGAAAGGCCAAGGCTTCGGCTCAGGTGGAGTGATGCAGGCGACGCCGCCGCCCCGCCCCAAGGCCGAGACCGATGCGGAGCTGGGGTTCACGCCCAAGCCCGCCGTCCGCTGGCTCTCACCGCGCGAGCTGATGGCGACCGGCATGCGGGTCCTGCTCTCGGGCATTTTCGGCGCCTACTCCGACAAGCGCGAGCTCCAGGCTGCCCTTCAGCGCTGCGAGCCCTTCGACTACACGGCCGACTCGGAGGTGTGGATCGACTACGTGTCCGACCTGGGCGACGGGTTCGAGCCCACGTACCACGTGGCCCGCCAGCTGGCCGACGACAAGCTCGACATCGAGGGCGAGGACGGCCAACCGGTGTCGACCTGCGCCGGCAAGATCCTCGTCATGGGCGGCGACCA
Organism: Acidimicrobiales bacterium; assembly: GCA_036377875.1. GTDB lineage: Bacteria > Actinomycetota > Acidimicrobiia > Acidimicrobiales > AC-14 > JBFMCT01. The sequence continues at coordinate 142 of DASUXN010000047.1, read as the reverse complement.
GGTCTACCCGGCGGCGACCAAGGAGGACTACGAGAACCGGCTGGTCGGCCCCTACCGGGCGGCCGTGCCGTGGAGCGCGACCGAGCGCCACCTCTACGCCATCCCCGGCAACCACGACTGGTACGACGGGCTCACCTCGTTC
>DASUXN010000046.1:0-2041 GCA_036377875.1 Acidimicrobiales bacterium | reverse complement strand
GGGGCGCTGTCGTTCTGGGACTTTGCCGCGGCCGGGCCGTACGTCGACGTCGACATGGGCTCGCCCGGGGACGGTGGCCTCTCCTACAAAGACGCCGTCTTTCTGTCCCCTCACAAGTTCGTGGGCGGGCCGGGGACGCCGGGGGTACTGGTCGTTCGGCGGGAGCTGGTGCGCAACCGGGTGCCGACCGTTCCCGGCGGCGGGACGGTGGCGTTCGTCACCTCCGCCCACCAGCGCTACCTCGACGACCCCGTGCAGCGGGAGGAGGGGGGAACGCCCGCCATCATCGAGTCGATCCGGGCCGGGCTGGTCTTCCAGCTCAAGGCGGCCGTCGGCACCGACGCCATCCGGGCCCGGGAGGAGGAGCTGATCCGGCGGGCCATCGCGGCGTGGCGGCACAGCCCCGACATCGAGCTGCTGGGCAACACCGCCGCCGAGCGGCTCTCGATCGTGTCGTTCCTGGTCCGCCACGACGGCCAGTACCTGCACCACAACTTCGTGGTGGCTGTGCTCAATGACCTGTTCGGCATCCAGGCCCGGGGCGGATGCTCGTGCGCGGGCCCGTACGGGATGCGCCTCCTGCGCATCGACGACGAACGCTCCGCCCGCCTGGAGGAGGAGGTGGCGCTCGGCTGCGAGGGGATCAAGCCGGGCTGGGTCCGCGTCAACTTCAACTACTTCATCACCGACACCGTTTTCGACTACATCGTGCAGGCCGTGAAGCTGGTGGCCGAGGGCGGGTGGAAGCTGCTCCCCCACTACCGGTTCGACCTCCACACCGGTATCTGGCACCACAAGGACGGCCCGGCCGAGCCGCCGCTGCGCCTCGACGACGTCCACTTCGGCGAGGACGGGACCATCCGCTACCCGTCGGCCAACGATCGGGCGCCCGAGAGCGCGCTGGCCGGCTACCTGGACGAGGCGGCGCGACTGTTGTCAGCCCTGCCGGACAGCCCGCTCGCCGCCGCCAACGGCGCCACCGTGTCCTCCGGCTTCGAGGCGCTGCGCTGGTTCGAGCTTCCGTCGGAGTGCCTCAGCCCGAGTTGAGGGGGTCCGTGACGTTGACCCGGCCGTGCCAGCATGAGCGGCCATGTACTGGCTCCTGTTCTACGACTACGTCGACGGGATCGCCGAGCGGCGGGGACCGTTCCGCGACGCTCATCTCGCCTTGGCACGTGAGGCGCAGGACGCCGGCACCCTGCTGGCCGCGGGCGCCCTCGCCGACCCGCTCGACGGCGCCGTGTTCGTGTTCCGGGCCGACGACGCATCGGTCGTCGAGGCGTTCGTGGGCAAGGATCCCTACGTGAAGGCAGGGCTCGTCACGGGCTGGCGGGTCCGGCGGTGGACCGTGGTGGTGGGTGGGGAATGGAAGTAGCGGTGCAGATGGGCTAGCCGGGGGCCACGGGCGTCCCCGTCACGTGGATGACGGGGAGGGAGAAGGCTCGTCCCAGGCGGTGGGGCAGGTCCTGGCCGAGCCAGCGCGACACGCCTCGAGGCAGGGTCGAGATCAGGATGGCGTCGTAGCCCGGGCGGGCCCGGATGGCGTCGCCCACGGCGTCGACCGGCCGTTCGTCACCGACCTCGCCGTCCACCTCGGCGCCGAGGGACCGCAGCTCGTGGAGGGCCTCCTCGAGGCGGTGGCGGGCGATGGCGGTCGCCTCGCCCTCGGTCCACGTGAGGTGGTCGTGGGGGTGGGTGGCCGGAACGATCAGGTGGAACTGGCAGGGGCCCTCGGCCATCAGCGCACGGACCTTCTCGAGCAACGGCTGGCCGCCCAGAGTCTGGTTCGCCACTAGGAGGTATCGGCGCACGGGCCTCACCTCTTTCTCTCTGCTGAGGAACCCAGCGTACGCCGATCCGACGGGAAAACAACCCTGCCGTGGGCCACAATTGCGGACGTGACGGCAGCGGCGGGGGCGACGACTCTGGTCCGCCTGCCGACCCAGTTCGACCCGCCCGGACGGGCCGCCTCGCCGGCCACGCCCACGTGCTGCTGCTGTTGCTGCTGCTGCGTGGTCACCGCCGTGAGCTCGATGGTGGG
>DASUXN010000045.1:0-3025 GCA_036377875.1 Acidimicrobiales bacterium | reverse complement strand
CGCGTCAGGTCGACCGGATCGAGGACGCGGCCCTCGTCTTCTACCTCGGCCAGGACTTTCAGCCCGGCATCGAGCGGGCGGCGGAGCGGGCGACTGGGACGGCCGTCGATCTCCTCGACGCCGACCTCGGGCTCATTCCGGGCGACCCCCATTTCTGGCTCGACCCCACCCTGCTGAAGAAGGCGGTGGAGCGCGTGACGGCGGCCTATGTGGAGTACGACCGCGCCCGCGCCACCGGGTACGAGGAACGGTCGGCCGCCTACGTGCGGGAGCTCGACGAGTTGGACACGGCCTACCGCGAGGGACTGCGGACGTGCGACCGGCGGCTGATCGTGACCTCGCACGCCGCCTTCGGGTACCTCGCCCGCCAGTACGGGTTGACCCAGAAGGCCGTCGCCGGCCTGTCCCCCGAGTCCGAACCCGAGGCCGGCCAGCTCGCCGCGCTGGCGCGGGAAGTACGGGCGGAAGGGGTGACCACCATCTTCTCGGAGACGCTCGTGTCGCCCAGGGTGGCGGAGACACTGGCCCGGGAGGCGGGAGTAGGCACCTCGGTGCTCAACCCCCTCGAGGGCCTGACCGAGGAGGAGGCGGCGGCGGGAGAGACTTACTCGTCGGTCATGCGGGAGAACCTGGCCGCGCTGCGCGCCGCCCTCGGCTGCCGGTGAGCGGCATGCACGGGCTGGCGCCCGTTCTCGAGGTCGAGGGGGTCTCCTTCGCCTACGGACGCCACGGAGTCCTCGACGGGGTGCTCTTCCGGATCGACCCCGGCGAGTTCGTGGCGCTCGTCGGGCCGAACGGTTCGGGCAAGTCGACACTTCTGCGCATCGTCCTGGGACTTCTGCCTCCCGACTCGGGTGAGGTCCGGATGTTCGGCGTTCCCCCCACCCGGCTGCGGGAGCGCTGGCGCATCGGGTACGTCCCCCAGCGACCCGTTCTCGACGACCACCTGCCGGCGACGGTCGAGGAGGTCGTCGCGTCCGGGCGGCTGGCCCGCCGGGGTTGGTTGCACCGGCCGGGCGCGGTCGACCGGGAAGAGGTCACCCACGCCCTCGAAGCGGTGGCCCTGGCCGACGCCAGCCGTACCCTGTTGTCGGAGTTGAGCGGGGGTCAGCAGCAGCGGGCGTTCATCGCTCGCGCCCTCGTCAACCAGCCCGACCTGCTCGTGCTCGACGAGCCGGTGGCGGGCATCGACGGCGAATCGCAGCGCCTGTTCCGGGACTCCCTCGTCCACATGGTGCGCGACCATGCCTCGGCCGTGCTCCTGGTGTCGCACGAGCTGGGTGCGGTGGCCGACGACTTGGACCGGCTGCTCGTTTTGCGCCGGGGAAAGCTCATGTTCGACGGCCCACCGGCGGAGCTGGCGGCCCGCGGGGTGAGCCTGGGGATCCACGCCGAGGACCTGCCGCTGTGGCTGGAGGGGTTGGGATGACCCTCCCCCTGCCCTGGCCGTTCGACCGGCAGTACATGCAGCTGGCCCTGGCCGCCGGCCTCGTCGTCGGGGCGTGCGCACCCCTGATCGGGACGTTCCTCGTCCACAAGCGGCTGTCCCTCATGGGCGACGGCGTGGGCCACGTCGCCTTCGCCGGGGTCGCCGCCGGCCTCCTGCTGGGCCTCAGCCCCATCTGGACGGCCCTGGTGGCCGCGGTCGGAGGGGCGGTCGCCATCGAGTGGCTCCGTCTTCGACGGCGAGCCTCGGGCGACCTGGCCCTCGCCGTGTTCTTCTATTCGGGGATCGCCGGCGGAGTGGTGCTCACCGGGCTGGCAGGGTCGCTCAACGCCGGCGTGCTCACCTATCTGTTCGGCTCGATCCTCACCGTGAGCCCGGGGGACACGGTGACGATCGTCCTGCTCGGCGCGCTCGTGCTGGTCGCCATCGGGTTCTCGTGGCGGGCCCTGTTCACCATCATCCTCGACGAGGAGGCGGCCCGGGTGGCGGGTCTTCCCGTCGAGCTGCTCAGCCTGGCCCTGGCCGCCCTGGCCGCCGTCACCGTGGTCGCCGCCATGCGTGTCGTGGGCGTGCTGCTGGTCGCGGCGCTGATGGTCCTCCCCGTGGGGGCGGCGGCGCGCCTGGCCCGCTCCTTCCGGGCCACGCTCGGGCTGTCGGCGCTGATCGGGATCGGGTCGGTGTTCGTCGGCCTGGCCACCGCCCGCATGGCCGACCTGGCCCCGGGGGCGACGATCGTGCTCTTCGCGGCCGCCGCCTTCCTCGCCGCATCCGTCTTCGGCGCCGCCCGACCCACCCGCCCCGCTCACTGACCGCACCGGGCCGTGCCAGGATCGGTGCGTGCCCGGCTCGTCCGTCACCGTCCACCACCACAGCTACGACGCGGTGATCGTGGGCGCGGGCGGGGCCGGCCTGCGGGCCGCCATCGAGGTGGCGGGAAAGTGCCGCACGGCGGTGATCTCGAAGCTCTACCCCACCCGCTCCCATACCGGCGCCGCCCAGGGCGGCATGTGCGCCGCCCTCGCCAACGTCGAGGAGGACTCCTGGGAGTGGCACGCCTTCGACACGGTCAAGGGCGGCGACTACCTCGTCGACCAGCCGGCGGCGGAGATCATGTGCCGGGAGGCGGTCGACGCCGTCATCGAGCTGGAGCACTTCGGGCTGCCCTTCAACCGCACACCTGAGGGCAAGATCGACCAGCGCCGGTTCGGCGGCCACACCCGCAACCACGGCGAGGCCCCCGTGAAGCGGGCCTGCTATGCGGCCGACCGCACCGGCCACATGATCCTGCAGACGCTCTACCAGCAGTGCGTGGCCCGGGGCGTGGCCTTCTTCGACGAGTTCCAGGTCCTCGACGTGGCCTTCGTCGACGGCGACCCCCACAACGGTGTCGCCGGCGTGATCGCCCACGAGCTGGCCACCGGTGACCTCCACGTCTTCGAGTGCGCCGCCGCCCTCTTCGCCACCGGCGGGTTCGGGCGCATCTTCAAGGTCTCCTCCAACGCCCACACCCTCACCGGCGACGGCCCCGGCCTCCTCTGGCGGCGGCAGGTGCCCCTCGAGGACATGGAGTTCTTCCAG
>DASUXN010000044.1:0-5572 GCA_036377875.1 Acidimicrobiales bacterium | reverse complement strand
GCCACCATGGCCACTCCGCCCGCCGCCGGCGCGCTGCCGAGGACGACGGCCCGGATGCCGGGCAGGTCCCGCACGGCAACAGCCAGGGGCTGGAGGTCCTCCCGGCCCAGGGGTGTGACGTTGGCGACGACGACGCCGTCCACCGCCGTCGAGGCGAGATCACGCGACCGTCCGACCGCAGCCTGCTTGCGGGCCGCGGCCAGATCGTCGCGCAGGGCCTTGTAGTCGGCCGCGAGGCGTTCCACCGCGTCCACGACCTCCGCCGGGGAGACCCGCAGCAGCTTCGCCACCTGAACGAGAGTGCGCTCTTCGGACGCGATGTGGGTGAGGCTGCTGTCGCCGGTGAGGGCCTCGACCCGGCGCAGGTTGGACCCGATCGAGCCTTCGCCCAGCAGCTTGATGGGCCCGACCCCGCCCAGGGCGGAGACATGGGTGCCACCGCACAGCTCGATGGAGTGGTGGCCGGCCTCGACCACCCGGACGATCTCGCCGTACTTCTCGCCGAACAGGGCCATGGCGCCGAGCCGGCGGGCCTCGTCCTGGGTGGTCTCGTAGGCCCGGACCGGGTCGTTGAGGATCACCTCGCTGTTGGCCATGCGCTCGACCTCGCCCAGCTCGTCGGCACCGACCTGGCTGAAGTGGCTGAAGTCGAAGCGCAGGCGGTCGGGGGCGACGAGGGACCCGTGCTGCTTGACGTGCTCGCCCAGCACCGTGCGGAAGGCCCAATGGAGAAGGTGGGTCGCGGTGTGGTTCCGACGGATGTTGTCGCGCCGGTCGGTGTCGACCACCGCTTCCGCCTCCTGGGCGGCCTGGAGACGGCCCTCCAGCATCTCGATGGTGTGGCGGTGGAGGCCGGGCACGGCGAGCGTGGTGTCGAGCACCCGGGCGCGCCCGGTGTCGGTGGTGATAATCCCGGTGTCGCCGACCTGGCCGCCCGCCTCGGCGTAGAACGGCGTGCGGTCGAGGAACACCTCGTTCCCGTTCACGGCCAGCACCCGTCCCCGGGCCTCGGTGGTCTGGTAGCCGAGGAACTCGGTGGGGCCGAACTGGTCGACCAGCTCGCGGTACCCGCCCGAGCGGGCGGCGTTGGCGCCGCCGGCGGACTGGGCCGCCCGGGCCCGGGCCCGCTGGGCTTCCATCTCCGCCTCGAATCCGGCCACGTCGACCTCGACGCCCCGTTCCGCGGCCATCTCGAGGGTCAACTCCAGCGGGAACCCGTACGTGTCGTGGAGGCGGAAGGCCACGTCGCCCGCCAGCGTGCCGGTGCCGCGGCTGGACGACAGCTCCTCGTCGAGCATGGCCGTGCCGGTGCGCAGCGTCTGGCGGAAGCGCTCCTCCTCCCGGGTCATCACGTCGACGATGAAGCCCCGGTTGGTGCCCAGCTCAGGGTAGGCGGGGCTCATGACGTCGATGGCGGCCTCGGCCATGGCCGGAAGGACGAGCCCCTCCACGCCCAGGCCGAAGCCCTGGCGCACGGCCCGGCGCAGGATGCGGCGCAGCACGTACCCCCGGTCCTCGTTGGACGGGAACACGCCGTCGTTGATCAGGAAGGCGGCGCAGCGGCCGTGGTCGGCGAGGATGCGCAGGCTGACGTCGACCTCGTGGTCGTCCCCGTAGCGGCGGCCGGTGGCCCGCTCGGCCGACTCGATGATGCGGCGCAGCTCGTCGGTGTCGAAGACGGTGCCCACGCCCTGGAGGACGCTCAAGGTGCGTTCCAGGCCCTGGCCGGTGTCGATGATCTTGTTGGGGAGGTCGGTCAGGGTGCCGTCCGCCTCGCGGTTGTACTGCATGAACACGAGGTTCCAGATCTCCCGGTAGCGCTCGGCCCCGCCGTGGGCGGGCCCCCCCGGCTCCCCCGCCGCCTCGCCCAGGTCGACGTAGATCTCCGAGCACGGGCCGCACGGGCCGGTGTCGCCCATCATCCAGAAGTTGTCGTCGCCCATGCGCTGGATGCGCTCGGGGTCGACGCCGACGGAGTCGCGCCAGATGTCCGCGGCCTCGTCGTCGCTGTGGTGGACGGTGATCCACAGGCGGTCCGGGTCGATCCCGTACACCTCGGTGACCAGAGTCCACGCCCAGGGGATGACCTCGGCCTTGAAGTAGTCGCCGAAGCTGAAGTTGCCCAGCATCTCGAAGAAGCTCAGGTGGCCCCAGGTGCGCCCCACGTTGCCGATGTCGTCGTGCTTCCCCTTGACCCGCACGCACTTCTGGATGGACGTGGCCCGGGGCGGGCTGGGGATGGGCTCCTCACCGAGGATGATGGGGAGGAACTGGTTCATGCCCGCGTTGGCGAACAGCGGGGCGGCCGGGTGGTGCGGGATCAGGCCCATCGACGGCACGGGGGCGTGGCCCCGCTGGACGAAGAAGTCGGTGAAGGTGCGGCGCAGGTCGGCGGCGGTGACGGTCATCCGGAAGCCAGATTAAACCGGGGCTACCGGGCGGGCGGGCGGAACTGGTCCCGCAGGGACTCCTCGCGCTCCTGCATGGCGGCCTTGCCCGCCTGCACCGCCGTCCGCAGATCGGAGCCGAGCCCGCGCACCGAGCCGGTCACCTGCCTGGCCACCTGCTCGGGGTAGTAGCGCTCGATCGTCTCCCGGATGCGGCGCTGCGCCCAGACGCTGCCGGTGAAGCCGGCGATGGCGCCCAGGGTCAGCCAGAAGAGGCGCTTGAACACCTACTTCTCCGCCTTCGCTCGTCGCCGGCGGAACAGCCGCCATGCCCGGGCCATGCCCGTGCCCGCCGCCAGCGTCTTGACCACCGGGCTGGCTACCGCCGTGTAGGCCAGCCGGGACGCCGAATCCATGGTGGTGGAGATCGACTCGGCCGTGTCGAGCAGGGTGTCGACCTTGATCAGGTCGCTGTTGGCCTGCTTGATGGCGGCGTGCATGTCCGAGATCAACGGCAGGGTGTGGCCGGTGATCTGCTCGACCGACCGGCGGAAGGTGGCCATGGCCCGGATCGCCGACGCCATGGTGAACAGCAGGCCGACCACCACTACGGCGATGGCGATGACGGCGGCCGCGGCCGCGAACTCACCCGTCATCGCTCAGCGGGTCCTCGATCGGGCTTCGCATGCGCTCGCCTACCTCCCGCTCGAACCCGCGGTCCGACGGCTCGTAGTACACCCGTCCCGCGACCTCCGGTGGCCGGTACTCCTGGGGTACCCACCCTCTCGGGTCGTCGTGAGGATAGTCGTAGCCTGCGCCGTGGCCGAGTTTGCGGGCGCCGTAGTAGGAGGCGTCCCGCAGGTGCACGGGCACCGTCCCGGCCGGGCGCTCCCGCACGTCCTGCTGGGCCTTGCGTAGGGCCTGGTAGACCCGGTTCGACTTGGGCGCCTGGGCGAGGTGGACGACGGCCTGGGCCAGGTTGAGCTGGGCCTCGGGCAGGCCGACGAACTCGACGGCCCGGGCCGCGGCATCGGCGATGACCAGGGCCATCGGGTCGGCCATCCCCACATCCTCGGAGGCGAGAACGACCATACGGCGGGCGATGTAGCGGGCGTCCTCGCCGGCTTCGAGCATGCGGGCCAGCCAGTAGAGGCCGGCGTCCGGGTCGGAGCCGCGTAGCGACTTGATGAAGGCCGAGATCGTGTCGTAGTGCTCGTCGCGCTCGTAGCGAAGAGCCCGGGCGTTGAGGGCGGCCTCGGCGTCCGCGAGCTGGATGGTCGGGGTGCCGCGGCCGCCGGCCTGGGTGGCTTGAACGCCGTGGGCAGCAAGGGCGGCCGCCACCTCCAGGGCATTGAGCGAAACCCGGGCGTCGCCGTCGGCCCGGTCGATCAGATGGGCGAGGGCGTCCTCGTCGGCCATGGCCCCGAGCTCGGCCAGACCGCGTTGCAGGACTTGCCGGGCCGCCTCCGGGCCGAGCGGTTCGAGGCGGAACAGGAGCGACCTTGAGAGCAGGGGCGAATTGACCTCGAAGTACGGGTTCTCGGTGGTCGCCCCGATCAGGACTAGCACGCCTTCCTCGACCCACGGCAATAGCGCGTCCTGCTGGGCCCGGTTGAAGCGGTGCACCTCGTCGAGAAACAGGATCGTGCCCTGGCCGTGCTCGCCCAGGCGGCGGCGAGCCCGTTCGACGACCTCCCGCACGTCCTTCACGCCGGCGGTCACGGCCGACAGCGTCTCGAACGCCTTGGCCGTGGCCCCCGCCACGAGCCGGGCGATGGTCGTCTTGCCCGTACCGGGCGGCCCCCACAGGATCACCGAGGTGAGCCGATCGGCCTCGATCAGGCTGCGCAGGGGCTTACCGGGGCCGAGCAGGTGCTCCTGGCCGACCACTTCGTCGAGGGACTGGGGCCGGAGTCGGGCGGCCAGGGGCGCCTGGCGGGCCAGCCGGTCCTGCATGGCGGCGCCGAACAGGTCCTCCCCGGCGCCCGCGGTGGCCATCGCCCGACGGTAGCCGGGCGGCGCGGTCCGACGACCGACCCGGATGGCGGAGAATATGGCCCTGCTGTCGCGCCGCCTGCTGATCGCCGCTGCCTCCGTCGCCCTTGCGGCCGGGGCCTGCTCGTCCGAGGACCAGGGCGGGTCGGTCGAGCGTGCCCCGGACGGGCCGGCGGCGGCGACCCCCTTCCCCGCCGCCCCCTCCCCCACCGCACGGGCGCCGCTGCGCTACGTCTCCCTCGGCGACTCGTACTCGGCGGGAGGAGGTCTGGCCGGAGGTACCGAGCCGTGCGGGCGGGCGCCGTCGGCCTATCCGACCCTGGTCGCCCAACGGGCCGCTCTGGACGCCTCGTTTCACGCCTGCAACGGGGCCACGACCGACCACGTCCTCGACCGGGGACAGCACTCGGGCCAGGGCCGCCAGATCGACGGCATCTCGGCCGACTCCGACGTGGTCACCCTCTCCATCGGGGGGAACGACATCGGTTTCGGGCCCGTGATCAGGGAGTGCGTGCTGGGAGAGCAGTCGTGCGTGCGCTTCGACGGCCGCGTCACGGCCGCCCTCGCCGCCCTGGGCCGCCGCCTGACCGGCGTCTACTCCGAGGTGCGGAAACGGGCCCCGGCCGCCGACATCCTCGTACTCGGCTATCCCCGCCTCGTCGCCGACCCCGAGCAGACGGGTTTGTCGATGTGCGCCGGACTGACGGCCGAGGAAGCCAGTTGGGTGCGCCAGAAGGGTGACGAGCTCGACCGCGTGGTCCGTACCGCCGCCGACGCCGCCGGGGTGCGCTTCGTCGACGCCGCCTCGGCCTTCGCCGGCCACGAGGCATGCACCGCTGAGCCTTGGATGGAGGGGATCAGCCTGGCCACGGCCGTGTCCTCGTTCCACCCCAACGCCGCCGGCCACGACCAGCTGGCCCGCCTGGTCGTGCGGGCCCTGGGGCGGTAGCGGCCGCTAGCCGCGAGGAGGCGCCAGCCGGAGGCCGAGCTCGGCCAGCTGGCCGGCGTCGACCGGGCCGGGCGCGCCCGTCAGGGGGTCCACACCCGACTGGGTCTTGGGGAAGGCGATGACCTCGCGGATGTTCTCCTCGCCGGCCAGGAGCATCGCGTAGCGGTCGATCCCCATGGCGATACCGCCGTGGGGCGGGGCGCCGTATTCGAGGGCGCTGAGCAACGCCCCGAAGCGAACA
>DASUXN010000043.1:0-2567 GCA_036377875.1 Acidimicrobiales bacterium | reverse complement strand
GCCAGCGCACTTCTCGGGACACCGCCACGGTGCTTCCGGGGCCAGGTCGATGTTGCACTTCCGGACGGTCTCCCCACCCGGGTACGTGCGGCTCTCGTAGTTCTTGCAGTCGGTACGCATTGGCATGGCGGCGTCCAGTTTCGCGCGGGTCCCGATGTTGCGTCCGTCGCTCACCATTAATTCAGTTGACGTGCACGGAAGAAGCCGCCACGATGAGCGTGCAGCCAGGCGAAGCGACTACGTACGCGGCGAAGGAGGTGTCATGACCGGACAGGTATATCAGCCGACCAAGTGGTGGGACGGTCGTGGCATCGCCGCGCGCGAGTGCACGCCGATGGCTGCGCGGACCACCGCCACCGTGTCGTTTATCAAGAACCACGGTCTTGGGTGGCCACTGGGCACCGGAGAGCTTCCATCTGGATAGATCTCCATCACTCCCTTCGAGGAAGTGCCCAGAGGCCGCCGGGAACCCCCGGCGGCCTTTCCGTTTTCTACGAAGAAAGAGGGCAGAGCAATGCTCGCCGAAAGGTGGGAGGACAAGGAGGCGGTGCGGGGGTTGGCCCGGTGCAACGACGGCACCGGACAGTTGACCGCGTTGTTCTTCTCCGAGCAGCTTGACGACATCGCCAGGGCGAAGGCCATCTGCGCCGAGTGCCCGATCCGCGAGGAGTGCTTCGAGGGTGCGATCGCTCGTCAGGAGCCGTACGGGGTCTGGGGCGGTCGTTTGATCTTGAAGGGCAAGGTGCTCGCCTTCAAGCGGCCGCGAGGTCGCCCGCCCAAGCACCCCCGCACGCCGATGATCGCCTAGCGACCCGAACGCTGCCGCCGGTACCGCCCCCCCTCCGGCACCGGCGGCGGTTCGGGCCTCGCGACTTCCCGGCTTCGGTGGGCGTCGAATTCGTGGTGGCGGGTAGGAGCGGGTCATGAGCGACGAACAGACAACGGACGCGGCGGAGGCTGGGGCCGGCGACGAGGAGGCGACGGACACCGGCGAACCCGCAGGTACCGCGGGGGGCGAGACGGACTCGGCCGAGCCCGAGAAGACGGGCGGAGCCGGCACCACCGCAGACGCTGGGGTTGCGGACGACGACGACGAGTCGGACGACGGGGAGTCGGACGATGACGACGACGACGACGACGATGACGACGACGACGACGATGACGACGATGACGACGATGACGACGATGACGACGACGACGAGGACCAGGACGACGAGGACGAGGACGAGTCAGGCGAGGGTGAGGGCGGCGTAGCCGTCGCCTCCAAGTCCGCCGATCAGGGAGGCGATCCCGAGGAGGAGCGGTTGGAGAAGCTGGGCGAGCAGATCCGCCACGCCGCCCAAACCGCCGAGGATGCCATCGGTCAGCCCGGCGAGAAGTTCTACGAGAGCGGGAGCGACGAGTCCCAGGACGCCGACGACCAGACGATCGCCCCGCCTGGCTAGCTCGTCAGGACGGGCAGCCCGGCTGTCCGGGCACGATGGGGCGGAAGGCGAGCGACCGGGCCTTCCCGTCCACGATCCAGGGAGTGCGGGAGTTCGCCCTGGCCAGCGCGTTGAGCAGGGTTGTCGTCTCCGCTCCCTCCACCAGCGTGCACGCCCAGCCGCCCATGGTGGTCGTGGCCGGAGGGCGGGTGAGAGGCCACCGCGCCTCCCGCTGAGGGAGCTGGGGATCGGCCTGGTAGGGACCCAGGTCGTAGACCGCGACGGCGGTGGGCACCCACGCCTCGCGGCCCGGGGGAAGGGAGTTGGTCGCCTCCACGAACTCGCTGAGGGCCTTACGGTTGGCCACCGCCTTGGCCGACAGCCCGGGTACCCCACCGCTGGCTGGTTCGCGGTCGACGATCCCGAGGGCGTTGGCCACGTGGCGATGGGTCGTCCCGCCGGCCAGGATCGTGACGGTCGTGTTGGGGGCGTCGGCCACGGGAGGCTGGCCGAAGTCGAGCGGGCCCTTCAGCAACCCAAGGCCGTCGGCCTTGGCGACCAGCCGGTCGACTCCCTCGGCGTCGAGCTTGGCCTGCTGGAGCGGGGTTATGGCTGCGCCCGGGTAGATCGCGAGCATCGGCGCCACGGTGATGACGGTGCCGTCGCCCAGGACGGTGACGGTGGGAACGCTGGTGACGGCCATCTCCACCGGTACGAAGCCGCCGTCGACGAGCACCTGGACTACCACCTCGCCGCCCCCCGGCCGGGAGGTGTTTCCGCTGCCAGTAGTCACTGATGCCCCCTCGTTCCCGCAGGCGGTGGCAGCCAGGGTCAAGGCCGCTCCGACGGCTGCCAACGTTCGCTTCATGCCGGTGAGACGTCGGCCGCCCCCGTGCCGGTTCCCACGTGTTCTCAGATCTCGAGGGCGAGCTGGCGCGCCGACGCCTGGGCGGGGCGGGCATTCGGCGAGCTGGACACCGATCCTGTCCCCATGGGCGACGGCGAGCGGCCGCCGAACCGGGCCACGAGCGCCGCGACCTGCCGGGAAAGGTCCTGCTGGCGGGCCTTCGGAGCGTAGGCCCGGGGGTACAGCCGCTCGTGCTCGGCCAACAGGTCGGGGCGGGCGCCCGCCAGCCAACCGAG
>DASUXN010000042.1:0-2840 GCA_036377875.1 Acidimicrobiales bacterium | reverse complement strand
CCTGCTGAGCGGGGTAGAGGCGGGCGACCTCTACAAGACGCTCGAGCAGCGCTTCGGACGTCAGCTTCCTCCAAAGATCCGCGAGCAGGTCCTGCGCAAACCGCCGGAGGGAGCGAAGCCGTTCCATTTCTTTCATGTCGTCGATGTGTATCGGCACCTTGAGCGGGAAACCGTAGGAATGGCGGCGATCGAGAGCTGCCGCGTCGCCTGGGGCCAGGTGACAGCGGTCGACGGCGCCAGCGTGACCGTGTCCCGTCAGCCGCTCGTCTGGGTCGACGGGAAGCTGGCGCTGGGAGAGGCGCGGGCCGAACAGGTCGTGCGGTCGTTCGGCGGCCTGGGCTTCGCCGACGACCTGTCCGTGGGCGACTGGGTGAGCCTGCACTGGGGCTGGGTGTGCGAGCGGCTCGACGTCCACAAGCTGGCCAACCTCCGCCGCTGGACGGACCGGCACCTCGTCCTCGCCAACCGGACCCTGTAGGGCGAGCGCCTTACAGGCGAATCATGCCTTCCTCGCCGTGGTCGGGGTCGTCGACGACGCGATCGCAGGTGGGGCACCACCAGCGGGCCTCGAGGGCGGTGCCGCAGGCGCGGTGGCGGAGGGGCTCGGCGGTGGTGGCGCCGGCGCCCCACTGGGCGAGGAGGCGGAGGGCGCCGGCCAGCTCCTGGCCGGCGGCGGTTAGCTCGTAGACGAACCGAGGCGGGCGCCGCGAATAGGGCGTGGCCACCACCACCCCCTCCCGCTCGAGGTGGCGGAGGCGCTGGGTCAGGACGTTGGGGGCGATGCCGCCCAGGTCGGCGACCAGGTCGTTGAAGCGGCGGGGGCCGGCAAGGAGGGCGTTGACCAGGAGCAACGCCCACTTGTCGCCCACCCGGGCCACGGCCTGGGCGAGGGGCGACTCCGGCTCGGCCATGACGCCCATCCTGCCTGGTTGCACAACTCCTCGGCCTGTGGTCTAGTGACTTGCAAGTTGCAAGTTACTAGGAGGAAGTCGATGTCGCTGCAGGAGATCGAGAACGCGGCCACCGCGATCGCAGACGCAGCCGGGCCTGCGGTGGTGGGGATCGGCCAGGGATGGGGCCTGGGCTCGGGCGTCGTGATCGGCGACGGCCTGGTGCTCACCAACGCCCACAACGTCCACCGTGAAGAGGTGGACATCACCTTCTCGGGCGGCAGCACCGTGGCCGGACACCTGGCCGGAGTCGACGTGGACGGCGACCTGGCCGTCATCCGGGTCGACACCGCCGGCGCCTCGCCCGTTCCGTGGGCGCCCGAGTCGGTGAGCCCCGCCCCGGGCAGGGTCGTGTTCGCCCTCGCCAACCCGGGCGGGCGGGGGCTGCGGGTATCGGTCGGGCTGGTCTCGGCCGTCAACCGCGCCTTTCGCGGGCCGCGGGGCCGGCGGGTCACCGGCACCCTCGAGCACACCGCTCCCCTTGTGAAAGGGTCCTCGGGCGGGCCCGTCCTCGATCTCGACGGACGGCTCCTGGGCCTCAACACCAACCGCCTGGGCGAGGGCTTCTACGCCGCCATCCCCGCCGACGCGGACTTCAAGGCCCGCGTCGACGCGCTGGCCCGGGGCGAGTCCCCCCGCCGCCGCCACCTCGGCGTGGGGCTCGTCCCCGGCCAGGCCGCCCGCCACCTGCGGCGGTCGGTGGGCCTTCCCGACCGTGACGGCGTGCTCGTCCAGGCCGTGGAGCCGGCCAGCCCGGCCGCCGACGCCGGCCTCCGCCAGGGCGACCTGATCGTCGGCGCCGCCGGCCGCGCCGTCACCTCCATCGACGAACTCCACTCCGCCCTCGACGGCGTGGGCCACGACGAGTCGCTCGCCCTCGACATCGTGCGCGGCATCGACGAGCTGTCGGTGAGCGTGAACTTCGGTCTGGGGGCGCGCCAGGAAGGCTCGGCGTGACCGACCTGGAGGTCGCCGTGCCTCCTCCCGCGTCGGAGAGCCCGCTCGACGCCTATTCGCGGGTGGTCACCACCGTGGCCGCCCGCCTCATTCCCTCGGTCGCCAGCCTCCGGGTCATGGTCCGCGTTCCCGGAGGCCGGCGGCCGCAGGGCGCCGGGTCGGGCGTGGTCATCACCCCCGACGGCCACCTCCTCACGTCCGCCCACGTGGTGGACCGAAGCGGCGGGGGCAGCGCGACCTTCGCCGACGGCCGCGAGGTCGACTTCGAGGTCGTGGGCACCGACCGGCTGTCCGACCTGGCCGTGGTGCGGGCGTCGGCGTCCGACCTGGAAGCGGCCACTCTGGGCGACGCCGACCGGCTGGTGGTCGGGCAGCTGGTCGTGGCCATCGGCAACCCGCTGGGCTTCTCCGGCTCGGTCAGCGCCGGGGTGGTGAGCGCGCTGGGCCGGTCGATCCCGACCAGCGAGGGCAGCCACGGGAGGATCGTGGAGAACGTCATCCAGACCGACGCCTCCCTGCATCCGGGCAACTCGGGTGGCGCCCTGGCCAACGGCTCGGCCGAGGTGGTGGGGATCAACACGGCCGTGGTCGGGCCGTGGGTCGGGCAGGGGCTGGGCCTGGCCGTGCCCATCAACGACACGACGAGGGACATCATCAACGCGCTCACGACGCGGGGTCGCGTCCGCCGGGCCTGGCTCGGGGTGGCCGGCTCCCAGCGGCCCCTGCCCCCGGACCTGGCGGAGCGCACCGGTCAGCGCACGGGTCTGCTGGTGGCGCAGTTGGTCTCCGGCAGTCCGGCCGCCGCGTCCGGACTGCACATCGGCGACCTGATCGTCGCCGCAGCGGGCAAGCCCGTCGCCTCGGCCACCGAGCTCCAGCGGTTCATGGTCGAGGACGCGATCGGCCAGCGGGTGGAGATCACCGTGATGCGCA
>DASUXN010000041.1:0-4987 GCA_036377875.1 Acidimicrobiales bacterium | reverse complement strand
GGCGCGCCTACCTGGGCATCGCCGGCGGCTCCCGCCCGCTTCCGCCCCGGGCCGAGCAGGCGACGGGCCGCACCTGCGGCATCGAGATCCTCACCGTGGTCGGCGGCAGCCCCGCAGCCCAGGCCGGCCTGCGGCCCGAGGACCTGCTGCTCGACGTGGACGGCGTGCCGGTGGCCGACGTGGGCGACCTCCAGCGGCTCATGACCGGCGACCGCGTCGACCGCACCGTGAGCCTGGGCGTGTTCCGTAACGGCCGGCGGGAGACGGTCGACGTCCGCCCCACCGAGCTGCGGGGTTAGAGCAGAGCCAGCGCGGTGACCGGGCCGGCGCTTGTCGGTGCCGGCTCGGCCTCCCACGTCGCGCCCCCGTCGGATGACCGGTAGATCTTCCCGTCCGGGGCGGCGAGGGCGGCTGACGAACCGTCGGGAGAGGCGACGAGCAGGCCGGTGTCGACGTTCTCGGCGAACCAGTCGGAGCACCGCTCGAACGGGTCACCGTCACCCGCGTCGAGTGGCCGGCGGTATACAGCGGCCCGGTCGGTGAAGGGGCCGGTCGAGGAGGTCAGCAGCAGCCAGTCGCCGGCCACGGCGACGGCCCGGCTGTAGGCGCCGTGAAGGCCGTCCTGGGCGAAGGTCCAGGTGGCGCCCCGGTCTCTGGAAGTGGCCAGGCCGACGGCGGTGGCGGCGACGACTAGGTCGCCCGCCACCAGCACCTGGTGGACGTCGGCGTCCACGTCGATGGTCGGCCGCCACGTCTCTCCGGCGTCGCCCGAGAACACGATGCCCCCCACGTGCACGTTCACGTACAGACCGCCGTCCTCCGCTGTGGCGAGGGAGCGGGTGTCGGGCGGGCCGCCCCACGGGGTGTACCAGCGGGAGCGGCCTTCGGCGTTCTCGAACGACTCGACCGTCCGGGCCTCCCCGCCGTCGACTCTCAACAGGTGGGCCTCGGCCGTCCCGACCAGGGCCGAGCCGTCGAGGGCGGCCACGCACGTCGCCGCCGGGGTGGAAGGCAGGGTCACCACTTCACCGTCACTGCGCGCCAACCGGCCGTCGACCAGGGCCAGCCAGCCCGGCCCGCGGGCCGGATCGACGGCCACGGCCGTGACCTTGCCGTCGAGCACGCGCCGGCCGTCCTGCCATAGACCCTCCTCGGTGCCGACGAGGAGCGGGCTCACGCCGCGGCCGCCATCTCCGGCATCTCGCTGACCTCGTCCGAGGCGGTGTGCCGCACGAACACGGCCGCCGTGACGGAGGCGAGGAGCAGGGCCAACCCGGCCAGCACCAGCGCATGGTGCAGACCGCTCACATAAGCAGATTCGACGGCGCTGCGCACCGTCTCGAAGTCGACGTTGCCCATGTCGATCCCGCCCGCCACCGTGCCTTCCCCCGCCCCCGACACCAGGCGGTCGCGGGCCGCCGGCCCGACGCCCAGCCCGTCGAGGGCGGCGGCGAGCACCGAGCGGGTGCGGCTGGCCAGCACCGCGCCCAGCACCGCCACGCCGAACACGGCGCCCACCTGCCGCGACGTGTTGGACACCGCAGAGGCCACTCCGGCGCGTGCTGACGCCACGCTCCCCATGATCGCAGCTGTGGCGGGGGCCATGGTGAGCGCCATGCCGACGCCGAGCATGGTGAGGTTCCACCAGATGTGGGAGTACTCGGTGTCGGGCTGGACCCGCCCGAGCAGGAGAAGGGCGAGCCCGGCCAGGGCCATGCCCGCGGTCATCAGCCAGCGGGACCCGATGCGCCCCGAGACCCGTCCGGCCAGAGGGGCGACCACGACGATCGCCAGCTCGAGCGGGAGGAAGCGCAGGCCGGTCTCCACCGCCGAGTACCCCTGCACGTTCTGGAAGTAGAGGCTCAGGAAGACCAGCATCGAGAGCGTCCCGAAGAACGCCAGCCCGGCCACGGCCACCGCCGACGAGAACGTCCGGTTCCGGAAGAGGCCGAGGGGCAGCATGGGATCGGCCACGCGCCGTTCGACGGCGAGGAAGGCGGCGCCCGTGACCGCGG
This sequence comes from Acidimicrobiales bacterium, assembly GCA_036377875.1. Taxonomy (GTDB): domain Bacteria; phylum Actinomycetota; class Acidimicrobiia; order Acidimicrobiales; family AC-14; genus JBFMCT01. The sequence goes on along the minus strand of DASUXN010000041.1, from coordinate 2,972 downwards.
CCAGCGCCAGCAGCCCCACGATCAGCGGGGAACCCCATCCCCGGCCCGGGCCCTCGATCAGCGCCGACGTGAACGAGCCGAGGGCGACCACGGCCAGCACCTGGCCGGCCACGTCCACCCGCCGGGGCTCGACGGTGGCCGCCCGCTCCGGGTCGCGCACCACGCGCCGGGCCACCACGTAGGCGAGCACGCCCACCGGCAGGTTCACGAAGAACACGCTCTGCCAGCCCAGCGAGTCGGTCAGCACCCCGCCGAGCACCGGCCCGGCCGCGAGGGCCAGGGCGGACACTCCCGCCCAGATGCCGATGGCCTGAGCCCGCTCACGATTGTCGGGGAAGGTGGCGGTGATGATGGCCAGCGTGGTGGGCAGGAGGGCGGCCGCACCCACGCCCTGGAGGGCACGGGCGGCCACCAGCAGCCCGACACTCGGCGCCAGGCCGCACAGCACGGACGCGACGGTGAACAGGCCCAGCCCGCTGAGCACCACCCGCTTGCGGCCGTAGAGATCACCCAGCCGGCCGGCCGTGAGCATGAAGGACGCGAAGAACAGGGTGTAGGCATTGACGATCCACTGGAGGCCCGACACCGACGAGCCGACGTCCTCGGCGATGGACGGCAAGGCGACGTTCACGACGGTGTTGTCGAGCAGGACCATGAACATGGCCAGGCACATGGAGAGGATGGTGGCGACCTTCAGCCGCCGGTCGCCCGAGAAGCGCATGTCGCTAACCCGTCCTCCAGGGCAACCTGGTCGGCGACCCGCCGCCGCTACGCCGCATGTCGTTCATGGCCCGCTCCTTCCTACCCATCGTGTCAGAACCAACGAATCGTAAGGACAGGTATTTCGGGTGAGGGAGGCGCCCCGCCACGCCCGCCAGCCGTCTCTGGTCGGCCGGCTCCTCCGCACCGTCCTGCCGGGCGTGCGCCATGTGGCCGCCCAGGTCGCCCCCTACGCCCGGTCGTGGGAGGACGCCAACGCCGTCGCCCTGGCCGCCCGGGGACCGCTGTGGATCGTGCTGGGCGACTCGACCGCCCAGGGGATCGGCGCCCCCAGCTACGACCAGGGCTACGTGGGCCAGCTCCGGGCCATCCTCGACGCCGAGCGGGGGGCGGACGGGCGGTGGCGGGTGCTCAACTGGTCGCGCTCGGGTGCCCGCTGCGCCGATCTCCTGCGCGACCAGCTCCCCCGCCTCGAGTCGCTCGAGATCGAACCGGCGCTGGTGACGGTGGCCATCGGCGCCAACGACGTCTACCGCACGCCCTTGGAAAGGTTCCTCGCCGAGATGCGCCAGATCATCGGCCGGCTACCCGAGGGCGCGGTCCTGGCCACGCTCCCCCAGGGCCTGCGACCGCAGAAGGCCGAGGCGGTCAACGCCGTGATCCGGTCGGAGGCTCCGGCCGCGGGACTGCTGGTCGCCGACGTGTGGGGCCGCACCGGCGCGCCGTGGCGGGGCAAGTTCGCGGCCGACAACTTCCACCCGGGCCCCCTGGGCTATGCCGACTGGGCCGCCGCCTTCGTCGACGCCCTCGGGCTGGACTAACGCTCCTGGGCCCGGCGGCGGGCCTCCTCGACGACCTGTTCGAGCTCCTTGGCCCGCCGCCCCCGCTTCTCGCCGGGACCCAGGCGGAGGGACAGGTACGCCACGCCGCCGGCGGGGATGGGCACCCAGAAGTTCACGAGCCGCCACGCCACCACGCCCAGCACGGCCGTCCCGCCCGGTACGCCGAAGCCGATGAGGGTGGGAGTGAGCACGCCCTCGATGATCCCGAGCCCCCCGGGCGTGACGGGCAGGGCGCCCAGCACGTTGGCCAGGCAGTAGGCCACCAATAGCGCGTCGATGCTGGTCTGGTGGCCGAAGGCGGCCAGAAAGACCCAGAGGCTGGCCGCATCGAGCAGCCAGTTCGCAGCCGCCCACCCCACCGCCCGAACCAGCAGCCGGGGGTGAGCGGCCAGGTCCCGCAGGCGGGCAGCCACCCGGTGGACGCCGCCCTCGACCTTGGCCGCGTCGATCAACGGGAGGCGCCGGGCCACCCGGCAAAGGGTCCCGGCGGTACGGCCCTCGGCCCTGGTCAGCCCGAGGACGAGCACCGCGAACAGACCGAAGAGGGCGACACCGAGTACGGCCGCGGTCGTGTAGAGGGGCTGGATGCCGCGGGCGGGGAGGGAGACGACGAGGGCCAGCCAGAAGATGACGTTGAGGACGACGGCGGAGCCCAGGCCCTGGGTGGCGAGGGCGAAGGTGGCGTCGGCGGGACGGACGCCGGCTTCGGTAAGCAGGCGGTACCCCAGCGCTCCGGCCGGTCCCGGGCCGCCCGGCACGACGTGGCTGAGGGCCAGCGTCGACAGCTCGATGCGGGCCATGCGCAGGAAGCTGGGCCGGGTCGCCCCTGGAAGCAGTGAGCGGGTCAGTTGGAAGTAGGCGACGAGGGCGGCCGCCTCGAGGGCCACCCCGAAGCCGAGCAGCCAGGCGCTGACGTCGCGCAGCGTCTCGGCCGAACCCCGGGCGGTGGCCAGCTGGGGGAGCACGAAGAACTCGACGATGGCGGCCACGACGAGCACGGCCACGATGCGGCGCACCGAGCGGGGAACACGCACCGTGGTGGCCATGAGCACATGTTGCCTTGTTGCCTTGCCCTGCCCCCCGCCCGGCCGTCCCGAGTACGTTCCGCGACGTGGATGCGGACGTGGCGGTGGTGGGCGGCGGTCTGGCGGGGCTGACCGCGGCGAACGCCCTGGCCCGGGCGGGCCGGTCGGTGCAGGTCCTGGAGGCCCGTTCCGTGGTGGGGGGGCGGATGATGACGATCGTCGCCTCCGAGGTGAACGACCGGGCCTGGCTCGACCTCGGAGCGACGTGGGTCTGGGACGACCAGCCGCGCATGCAGGCGCTGGCCCGCGAGCTGGGCGTCGATGCCTTCCCGCAGTACCGCACGGGCAAGGCCGTATCCGACGAGGGCCCGGACGAGCCGGCGCG
>DASUXN010000040.1:0-2509 GCA_036377875.1 Acidimicrobiales bacterium | reverse complement strand
ATCGAGTCGAAGGCCTGCACGCCCACCGTGTTCTGGGCGGTGACGGCGGTGATGGCGGCCGTGCCCCATACGCCGTGGGCTTCGAAGGTCTTCAGGTCGGCGGTGACGCCCGCGCCACCGCCCGAGTCGGTGCCGGCGATGGTCAGCGCGACCGGGCGCTTCCTCACCATGTGTGCTCCCACCCGAGCACGGGCAGCGGCTTGTCACCCAGCCGCCGTTCCGCTGGATCGGCGGTGACCCGTCCCACCCGTAGGGGGACGACGAGACCGGCGGCGGCGAAGGCCGCCTCCATGGCCTCGGGGTCGGGGGCGCTGAACAGCAGCTCGTAGTCCTCCCCCCCGCCCAGCGCCGCCGCCTCGGCGTCGTCGCCGTAGCGGGCCACGCCGACGGCGACGGGTACGTGCTCGATGACCACGCCCACCCCCGAGGCTTCGGCGATGTGCAAGACGTCCGAAGCCAGCCCGTCTGAGATGTCGATCATGGCGGTGGCTCCAGTGCGGCGGGCCACCTCCCCCTCGGCGATGCGAGGGCGGGGCCGGCGGTGCGCCAGCTCGAGGTCGGGGGCCTCCCCGATCCGCCCCACCTTCATCAGCTGGAGCCCGGCCGCGGCCGCCCCCAACGGGCCCGTGACCATCAGCGTGTCGCCCGGCCGTGCGCCCGAGCGCAGCACCGGTTCGCCGTCGACGGTGCCTGTGACAGCCACGCTCACCGTCAAGGTCGGGGCCGCGGTCAGGTCGCCGCCCACGACCTCGCAGCCGTAGGCGGTGGCCGCCGCCAGCAGCCCGTCATAGAGAAGGTCGATGTCGACGTCGCCCAGCGGTCCGGCCACCGTGACGAGGGCGTGGGCCGGACGGCCGCCCATGGCCGCGATGTCGCTCAACGTGGAGGCCATGGCCTTCCAGCCCATGTCGTCGACGCCGACGAGGGAGAGGTCGGCGTGGACACCCGCCACCGCCGCGTCGGCGCACAGCAGCAGAACACCGCCGCCCGGGCCTTCGACGACGGCGGCGTCGTCGCCGATGGCGGGCAGCCGGGCCCGCAATTTTTCAATGAGGGTGAATTCGCGAACCACGAGTCCCTCCGGTACTGTTCGGGCTGTGCAAGGTGTCGTCAAGTCCTACGACCCGGGTACGGGAGAGGGTACGGTCGTTCGCGACACCGATCGTTCCGAGTACGTCCTGGCGCCCGATGCCCTCGCCGGATCGATCTTCCGCATGCTTCGCCAGGGCCAGCGCGTGATCTTCGATCTCGACGCTGCCGGGCGGGCCACCGGCCTGAGTCTCGGTTCAGAAGTCGACATGGGCACTCCTGGGTTTCCCGACACCTCCGGTAAGCCATAGGGGTCCCGCGGGGCTCCACCTCTACGGAAGGGGATTGCGAGTGACCGTCATCAACCAGCGGCTGCACGACTGGGTCGAGGAGATGCGAGTCCTCTGCACCCCCGAGCGGGTTGAGTGGTGTGACGGCTCTCAGGAAGAGTTCGACCGGCTGTGCCAGCTGATGGTTGACCAGGGGACGCTCACCCCGCTCAACGACGAGAAGCGCCCGGGGAGCTACTGGGCGACGTCCGATCCGGGGGACGTGGCCCGCGTCGAGGACCGCACCTTCATCTGCTCGAAGGAGGAGATCGACGCCGGCCCGACCAACAACTGGCGCGATCCCGACGAGATGAAGGCCGCCATGGCCGACCTCTACCGCGGCTGCATGCGGGGCCGAACCATGTACGTGGTCCCGTTCTCGATGGGACCGCTCGGCTCCCCCATCGCCCACATCGGCGTGCAGCTCACCGACTCGCCGTACGTGGCCGCCAGCATGCGGATCATGACCCGCATGGGCTCGGCCGTCCTCGACGTGCTGGGCGACGGTTTCTTCGTCCCCTGCCTGCACTCGGTGGGCGCCCCCCTCGAGCCGGGGCAGGAGGACGTGGCCTGGCCGTGCGACGCCGAGAACAAGTACATCGTGCACTTCCCCGAGGAGCGCATGATCTGGTCCTACGGGTCCGGTTACGGCGGCAACGCCCTGCTCGGCAAGAAGTGCTTCGCCCTGCGTATCGCCTCCACCATGGCCCGTGACGACGGCTGGCTGGCCGAGCACATGCTGATCCTCAAGATCACCTCGCCCGAAAACGAGGCCCGGTACATGGCGGCCGCCTTCCCGTCCGCCTGCGGCAAGACCAACCTGGCCATGCTCGTCCCCACCATTCCGGGCTGGAAGGTCGAGACGGTCGGCGACGACATCTGCTGGATGAAGTTCGGTGAGGACGGGCGGCTGTACGCCATCAACCCCGAGGCGGGGTTCTTCGGCGTCGCCCCCGGCACGTCCTCTGAGACGAACCCCAGCGCCATGGACACGCTCACCCGGAACTGCGTCTTCACCAACACCGCCCTGACCGACGACGGCGACGTGTGGTGGGAGGGCATGACCGACGAGCCCCCCGCCCACCTCACCGACTGGAAGCGCAACGACTGGACGCCTGAGTCGGTTACGCCGGCCGCCCACCCCAACGCCC
>DASUXN010000039.1:0-3495 GCA_036377875.1 Acidimicrobiales bacterium | reverse complement strand
TTCCGTACGAGAAAAGGGGCGGGTAACGTCGCTTGTCGTGACCTCGCCGTTCCTCGCCGCGTGCCGCGGCCAAGCGGTTGAGCACACCCCGGTGTGGTTCATGCGGCAGGCGGGACGGTCGCTGCCGGAGTACCGCGCCATCCGTGCCAAGCACGGGATGCTCGACATCGTGCGCACGCCGGAGCTGGCGGCCGAGGTCACAGTCCAGCCGGTACGTCGTCTGGGCGTGGACGCGGCCATCCTCTTCTCCGACATCGTCGTGCCACTGGTGGGAATCGGGATCGACCTCGAGCTGGCGGCGGGCACAGGTCCGGTCATCGCCCAGCCGTTCCGGTCGGCCGACGACCTGCGTCGCCTGCGGCCGCTCGAGCCCGAGGCCGACGTGCCCTATGTCCTGGAGGCGGTGCGGCTGCTGGTCAAGGAGCTGGACGTACCCCTCATCGGCTTCGCGGGGGGCCCGTTCACGCTGGCCAGTTACCTGGTCGAGGGAGGGCCGTCCAAGACCTATGCCCGCACCAAGACCCTCATGCACGCGGCACCGGACACGTGGCTCGCCTTCGTCGACGCCCTGGCCGGGATCGCGGTGGCGTCGCTGCGGGCCCAGGTGGAGGCGGGGGCGGCGGCCGTGCAGGTGTTCGACTCGTGGGTCGGCCAGCTGTCGCCCCCCGACTACGAGCGGTTCGTCCTGCCTGCCAGCCACCGACTGTTCGCCGAGCTGGCCGACCTGGGGGTGCCCCGGATCCACTTCGGCGTGGGGACGGGCGAGCTGCTGGAGCTGATGCATGCCGCCGGGGCCGACGTGGTCGGGGTGGACTTCAGGGTGCCGCTCGACCGGGCCCGGGCCCGACTCGGCCCCGACGTGGCCGTGCAGGGGAATCTCGACCCCACCCGCTGCCTGGCGCCATGGGAGTCAGTCGAGGCGGGCGTGCGCGACGTGCTCGACCGCAACGGCCGCCGACCGGGCCACGTGTTCAACCTCGGGTGGGGTGTGCTTCCGGAAACGGACCCCGACGTCCTGCGGAGGATCGTCGACCTCGTCCATGCCTCCTGACGGGGCGGCGCCGGTGGGCGTGCTGGTCATGGCCTACGGCACCCCGGCCACGCCCGACGACATCGAGAGCTACTACACCCATGTGCGGCGGGGCCGTCCCCCCACGCCCGAGCTGCTGGCCGAGCTGCGGGCAAGGTACGAGGCCATCGGCGGCACCTCGCCGCTGATGAAGCGCACCCGTGCCCAGGCCGCCGGGATCCAGTCCGCGCTCGGAGACGCGTACCGGGTGGAGCTGGGCATGAAGCACGCCCCTCCCTTTCTCGAGGACGGCGTGGCCGCGCTGGCGGAGGTCGGAGTGTCGGCTCTGGCCGGGCTGGTGCTGGCGCCGCACTACTCCCGGCTGTCGGTCGGGGAGTACGCAGCCCGGGTGCGGGCCGCGGCGGAGGCGGCGGGGTTGGACGTGGCCATGGTCGAGTCCTGGCACCTCGCGCCCGGGTATCTCGACCTGCTCGCCCGGTTCGTGCAGGAGGGCCGGGCTGAACTGCCGGAGGGGGCGGAGGTCGTCTTCACCGCTCACAGCCTGCCGTCGCGCATCCTGGCCGAAGGCGACCCGTACCCGGCCCAGCTCGAGGAGACGGCGGCGGCGGTGGCGGAGCGGGCGGGCGTGGAACGGTGGTCGGTGGGGTGGCAGAGCGCCGGGCGCACCGCCGACCCCTGGATCGGGCCCGACGTGCTGGACGTGCTGCGGTCCAGGGCCCGCGACGGATCGACGGGCGTGCTGGTCTGCCCGGCCGGGTTCGTCTCCGACCACCTCGAGGTCCTGTACGACCTCGACATCGAGGCGACCCGGCTGGCGGCCGACCTCGGCCTGCCGTTCGCCCGCACCCGCATGCCCAACGACGACCCGCTGTTCTGTTCGACGCTGGCCGAGGTCGTGCGCCGCATCGCCAGCCCCGCGTTGGGCTGAACGCATTGGCTGACGGCGGTGTTGCGGTCGTCGGCGGCGGGATCACCGGGCTGGCGACGGCGTGGTTCCTGCGCCAGACCGCTCCCGACGTCCCCGTCACCCTCTACGAGGCGGGCGACCGCCTGGGCGGCAAGATCGGCACCGCTTCGCTGGCGGGCGTGCCCGTCGAGCGGGGCCCGGACACGTTCCTGGCCCGGGTGCCATGGGCGGTCGAACTGTGTCGCCGACTCGATCTGGAGGACGACCTGGTCGAGCCCGCCACCAGCCGGGCCTACGTGTGGACCCGAGGCGCGCTGCGCCCGCTACCGGCGGGCACGGTGCTCGGCGTTCCCGCCCGCCTGAGCCCCCTGGCCCGGTCGGGGATCGTCTCCAACGCCGGCCTGGCCCGCGCCGCGGCCGACCTCGTGCTCCCCCGACAACGGAAGGGAGAGGACCCGTCGGTTGATGCCGTGGTCAGCGGGCGCTTCGGCCGGGAGGTGACCGAGCGGCTGGTCGAACCGCTGATCGGGGGCATCCACGCCGGCCGGGCCGATCGCCTCAGCCTCACCGCCGTCGCCCCCCAAATTGCGGGTGCAGCCAAGTCGAGCCGCAGCCTGCTGCGCGGGCTGCGCCGCCTGGCCCCGAGCCCGGGCGGGCCCGTGTTCCTGGGCTTGAAGGGTGGCCTCGGCACGCTCGTCGACCGGCTCGCCGAGCGTCTCGACGGCGTGGACGTCCGCCCCGGCACGACCGTCTCGTCGCTCGCCGACCTGGATGCGAGGGCGGCCGTGTGCACCCTCCCCGCTCCTGCCGCAGCCCGCCTGCTCCCCGAAGCAGTCGCCACCGACCTGAACGCCATCGCCTACGCGTCGGTCGTCACCGTCACCCTGGCCTACCCGGACTCGGCGCTGGCGCACGCACTCGACGGCAGCGGGTTCCTCGTGCCCAGGGTGGACGGCCGGCTGATGACGGCGTGCACGTGGACGTCGTCGAAATGGCCGGCGTCCAAGCCCGACGGCCTCGTCCTGCTTCGGCCTTCGGCGGGGCGGATCGGCGACGACCGGGCTTTGGCCCTGGACGACGCCGCCCTGGTCGACCGTCTTCACGACGAGCTGGTCGAGGCCATGGGCATGCGGGAGCGGCCGGTGGAGTGGCTGGTCACGCGCTGGCCCAACGCCTTTCCGCAGTACGAACTGGGCCACCAGGCCCGGGTCGCCCGCATTGATGCCACCCTGCCACCCGGTGTCGTGTTGGCCGGTGCGCCCTACCGGGGGGTCGGTATTGCGGCGTGCATCCGAGATGCCGAGCTCGCCGCCGCAAAGGCGGTGGCAGCCGTAGGGTTGACGGCATGATCACCGTCCGCTCGCCCTACGACGGCACGGAGCTCGGCCAGGTGCCCGCCTGCACCCCCGAGGACGTGGACCGGGCCGTCGCCACCGCCGCCGACGCGCTGCGCAACGACCCCCTCCCGCCCTGGCGGCGGGCCGAGATCCTCGACCGGTGCGCCACTCTCCTGTCCGAGCGCTGCGAGGACTTCGCCCGCATCATCGCCGGCGAGGCG
>DASUXN010000038.1:0-7304 GCA_036377875.1 Acidimicrobiales bacterium | reverse complement strand
GACGCGCTGGCAATTCTGATCGGACTGAGGGAACATATGTTCGATGAGCGGGGCGACGATCCTCCACGCCGACCTCGACTCGTTCTACGCCTCGGTCGAGCAGCGGGACGACCCCAGCCTGCGAGGCAAGCCCATCGTGGTCGGCGGGGGCGTGGTGCTGGCTGCGAGCTACGAGGCCAAGGCCTTCGGCGTGCGCACCGCCATGGGGGGGAGCGAGGCCCGCCGGCTGTGCCCGGGGCTCGTCGTCGTTCGCCCGCGCATGTCGGCCTACACCGAGGCGAGCAGGGCGGTGTTCGAGGTGTTCGAGGACACGACGCCGCTGGTGGAGGGCATCTCGGTCGACGAGGCGTTCCTCGACGTGGGGGGCCTGCGGCGGGTGTCGGGCACGCCGCGGGAGATCGCCGACCGGCTGCGCCGGCAGGTGCGGGAGAGGGTCGGGCTGGCCATCACCGTGGGCGTGGCCCGCACCAAGTTCCTGGCCAAGGTGGCCAGCCGGGTGGCCAAGCCCGACGGCCTGCTCGTCGTCGAACCCGAGGAGGAGCTCGCCTTCCTCCACCCGTTGCCGGTCGAGCTGCTGTGGGGCGTCGGCAAGGTCACCGCCGGGAAGCTGCACGCCCGGGGGCTCTACACGGTGGCCGAGGTGGCCCGGCTGCCGGAGGCCACGCTGGTGACCATGCTGGGCCGGGCGTCCGGTCATCAGGTGCACGCCCTGGCCCACAACCGTGACCCCCGCCGGGTGCAGGTCGGCCGCCGGCGGGGCTCGATCGGATCGCAGAGCGCACTGGGCCGATCGGCGCGGCGCCGGCCGTCCGACCTCGACACCACCGCCATGGCCATCGTCGACCGGGTCACCCGGCGGATGCGTGCCGCCGGCCGGGTGGGACGTACCGTCGTTCTGCGGCTGCGCTTCGACGACTTCACCCGGGCCACCCGCTCCCACACCCTTCCTCAGGCCACGGCCGGCACCGACGAGATTCTCACCGCGGTCCGCGACCTGCTCGCCGCCGTGCAGCCGACGATCTCCGACCGGGGCATCACCCTCCTGGGCGTGTCGGTGGGGAACCTGGGCGACGACGGTGCCGTGCAGCTCGCCCTCCCCTTCGACCGGCGCCGCCAGGGAGGGACGCTGGATGCCGCCGTCGACGGGGTGCGCGAGCGGTTCGGCACGACCGCCGTCCAGCGGGCCGCCCTGCTCGGCCGGGACCCGGGCTGGACGATGCCCATGCTCCCCGATTAGTTGCAGGGCGCCCGGACGTCTGTACTCGTGACGGCGCGAACGGAGGAGGCTCCATGTTCACAGGCGACGCATTCAGCAGCTTCTCGACCAACGACACCGAGGCGACCCGCCGGTTCTACGGCGAGACACTCGGGCTCGAGGTCTCCGACCTTCCGGAGATGCCCGGCCCCCTCCAGGTGAAGGTCCCCGGCGGCGCCACGGTGATCGTCTACCCCAAGTCCGACCACACCCCGGCCACGTTCACCGTGCTGAACTTCTTCGTCGACGACATCGACAAGGCGGTGGACGAGCTCACGGCCAAGGGCGTGACGTTCGAGCGCTACGACCAGGACGAGCTCAAGACCGACGACAAGGGCATTCTGCGGGGCAACGGCCCCGAGATCGCCTGGTTCAAGGACCCGACCGGCAACATCCTCTCGGTGCTCACGGGCCCTTAAGCCTTCCGCTCGGGCCGTTCGTGGCGGAGGTCGTTCGCCAGCGCCAGTGAGAGGTCGGGCTCGTCGGGGCCCTCGATGGCCGATCGCACGGTGAGGAAGTCGTGCACGGCGGCGACGTCGTGGACGCGCAGGATCTGGCCGGGCACGCCGGCCAGGGCGGCCACCGCCCCGAGGGTGCCCGCGTCGCGCCGCGAGGGAGGACGCCCGGTGAGTGCGCCCACGAAGTCCTTCCTCGACAGGGCCAGAAGCATCGGCCGGCCCAGGGCCACGATCCGGTCGATGCCCCTCAGCAGGGCCACCGACTGCCCGGGGGTCTTGGTGAAGTCCACGCCGGGGTCGACGACGACCGCATCGGGCGCCACGCCGGCGGCGACGGCCTCGTCGATCTTGGCGTCGAGGAAGGCGGCCACCTCGGCCGCCACCCCGTTCGGGTACCGGTCGGGATCCTGGAGACGGGTGAGCGGCGGGGCCGAGGTGTGCATCACCACCAGGCCGGCGCCCGCAGCCGCGCACAGCCGGGCCACCGCCGGGTCGGCCAGTCCCGACACGTCGTTGACCAGGTCGGCCCCTGCGGCGAGGGCGGCCTCGACCACTGCCGGCTTGTAGGTGTCGACGGACAGGACCGCTTCGGGGCACGCTTGGCGGATGCGCTCCACCGCCGGCCCCACCCGCGCCGCCTCGTCGGCCGCGTCCACAGGTGGGCGGTTGGTGATGGCCGACTGGGCGCCCACGTCGACGATCGAGGCCCCGTCGGCAAGGAGGGCGAGGGCGCGGGCCACGACCGTGTCCAGCGTGCGCGGCCCTGGGTCGGAGAACGAGTCGGGGTTGACGTTCACCACGCCCATGAGCAGCGGCCGCGACCAGGTGAACGTGCGGTTCCGCAGGGTGAGCAACGAGGCGACATGGTAACCAGCGGTCCTCCGGACCCGGTCCGGGCCCGCCGCCAGCGGATCGGGGCCGCGGCCGCCACCGCCAAACGGATCGGCTACCTGCTGTTCGGGGTGGCCGTGGTGGCTTTCGTGGCCGGAGCCATCGCCGACTTCCCGCCCGCCCTGGTGACGGTGGTCGTGGCCGCCATGGTGGTGGGCTCCATCCTGCTGGCGCCCGCCATCGTCGTCGCCTACGGAGTGCAGAAGGCGGAGCGGGAAGATCCGCAGCGATGAGGGCCGCGGTCCTGTCCGCCCTCGGCCAGCCCCTGACGGTGTGCGACGACCTGGTCGTGGACGACCCGCGGGTCGGCGAGGTGCGGGTGCGCATGGCCGCCGCCGGCGTGTGCCACTCCGACGTGGCCATGCAGGAAGGACGCATCCCCGCGCCCCTGCCCGCCGTCCTCGGCCACGAGGGGTCGGGGTTCGTGGAGGCGGTCGGTCCGGGCGTGGACGGGCTGGCCGAGGGGGACCTCGTCGCCCTCTCGTGGGTGGCCCAGTGCGGGCACTGCTTCTATTGCGGGCGGGGCCAGCCCCAGCTGTGCGACCAGGCCATCGTGGCCATGGCCAGCGGCGGGCTGTTGGACGGGTCGTCCCGCATGCGCACGTCGACCGGCCACCTCTTCCAGGCGCTGGGGTCGGGGACGTTCGCCGAGGCCACCGTCGTCCCCGCCATCGCCGCCGTCAAGGTCGACTCCGACCTCGACCCCGCGGTCGTGGCCATGCTGGGCTGCGGGGTGGTGACGGGCGTGGGCGCCGCCCTCAACACCGCATCCATCCGCCCGGGCGACACGGTGGCGGTGGTGGGCTGCGGAGGCGTGGGGCTCAACGTCGTACAGGGCGCCCGCATCGCCGGCGCCGAGCGGGTGATCGCCGTCGACAACCAGCCGGCCAAGGTCGACCTGGCCTGCAGCCTGGGCGCCACCGACGGTGTGGCCGCCGGCCCCAACGCGGTGGCCGCCGTCATGGAGCTGACCGGCCAGCACGGCGCCGACGTGGTGTTCGAGGTGGTCGGCCGGCAGGCGACGATCGAGGCGGCCATGTCCATGACCCGCCGCGGCGGCGAGACCGTGCTGGTCGGCATCCCCGCCATGGACGTGATGCTGACCATCCCCGCCATGGTCGGCCTCGTCCTCACCGAGAGGACGTTGCGCGGCTGCTGGCTCGGGTCGTCCGACCTAAGCCGCGACATCCCGCGTCTGGTAGAGCTCTACCGGAGCGGTGAGCTGCGCCTGGACGAACTGGTCAGCCGTCGCATCGGCCTGGAGGACGTGAACGACGCGTTCGCCTCGCTGGAATCCGGCGAGGGGGCTCGTTCGGTGATCGTCTACTGAAGTGGGCTGGGGTGGGAGTGCTGCGGGTGTGGTGGAGTGGCCGCGACGACGGCCGGACTACAGCGGCTTGACGTTGGTTGCCATGAGGCCCTTGGGCCCCTGTTGCACCTCGAACTGGACCTGCTGACCCTCCTCGAGGGTGCGGTATCCGCCCATCTCGATGGCCGAGTGGTGGACGAAGACGTCGCCGCCTCCGTCGGGTTGGGCGATGAACCCGAACCCCTTCTCGGCGTTGAACCACTTCACCGTGCCCATGACGGTCGCCACCTCGGCGATCCCCCTTTGTCGACGCAATAACCCCTACACATTCACACTTACCTGCAGCAATTCGGGATGCTGCGGAGGACGCGCCGGACCAGGGGCTCAGCACTTCCTCGGGACCGTGACCCTAGCACGGAGCTTTTACGGCTTTCGATGCACGCGAGGGCCCTGCGGAGTGTCCTCGACGGCCCATCCGGCGGCGCCGATCTCGTCCCGCAAGCTGTCCGACGCGGCGAAGTCGCGGGCCTTGCGGGCGGCCTCGCGGCGCTCCACCAGGGCGGTGATCTGGGGCGGCACCTCGACCTTGCCGGCCAGGGAAAGACCCACCGCCGAGGCCGCCTCGCGCACCGCCGCGGCCAGCCGGGCCGCTCCTTCGGCATCGCCGCCGTCGATGGCCCGGTTGGCGGCCCGCACCCCTTCGAACACCGCCGCCATGGCCCCCGGCGTGTCCAGGTCGTCGTCCATCCGCGCCCGGAAACGACCGAGCAGCGAGTCGTCGGCGGCGGCGCTGTCGGGCAGGTCGGCGGCGCGGCGGGCGAAGTCGTCGAGGCCGGCGAGGGCGTTGGTGGCCGCTTCCACCGTGGCCTCGGTGACCTCGACGGGCGCCCGCCAGTGGGACTGGAGAACGAGGAGTCGGTACGCCCGGGGATCGAAGGTGGCCAGCAGCTCGGTGAGGTTCATCACGTTGCCCAGCGACTTCGACATCTTCTCGCCGCCCGTCTCGACGAACCCGTTGTGGGCCCAGTGGCGGGCGAACGTCCGGCCCGCGGCGACGGCCTGGGCCCGCTCGTTCTCATGGTGGGGGAAGGCCAGGTCCTGGCCGCCGCCGTGGAGGTCGAACCCGTCACCCAGCAGGTCGAGCGACATCACCACGCACTCCGTGTGCCAGCCCGGCCGCCCCTCGCCCCAGGGCGACGGCCAGCTCGGCTCGCCCTCCTTGGCCAGCTTCCACAGGGCGAAGTCGAGGGGCGAACGCTTCTCGTCGCCACCGACGATCGCCCGCTCGCCCGCCCCCGCCCGCAGCGTGTCCAGCGGCTGGCGGGCGAGGAGCCCGTAGCCGGGCACGTTGTCCACGGCGAGGTACACGCCGTCCGACGTCGTGTAGGCGGCGCCCGCCTGTTCGAGCCCCGCCACCAGGTCGACCATGTGGTCGACGTAGGCGGTGGCGTGGGGATCGGAGTCGGGCCGGCGGACGTTCAGGCGTTCCATGGCGTCGTACCAGACGTTCTCGTACTCGACGGCGACCTCGGCCGAGGGCCGGCCCTCCTCGATCGCCCGCTGAATGATCTTGTCGTCGATGTCGGTGATGTTGGACACGTAGGTGACCTCGAGCCCCGACCACTCCAGGTAGCGGCGGAGCACATCGAACACCAGCGAGAACCGGCCGTGGCCGAGATGGGGCGGCCCGTAGACGGTGGGACCGCACACGTACATCGACACCCGTCCCTCTTCGCGGGGGCGGAGGGCGGCGACCTGCCCTAATGCCGTGTCGTGAAGGTGCAGCATCCGGTTACCGTACGCCGATGTCCTCGCCCGACGTTCCCGAAAAACCGAGCCTGGAGGGGCTCGAGGCCAAATGGGACGAGCGGTGGGAGGCCGCGGGCACCTACCGCTTCGACTCCTCGGCGGCCCGCGAGCAGGTCTACGCCATCGACACGCCGCCGCCCACGGTCAGCGGGTCGCTGCACGTGGGCCACGTCTTCTCCTACACCCACACCGACACCATCGCCCGCTTCCAGCGCATGCGGGGCAAGGCCGTCTTCTACCCCATGGGGTGGGACGACAACGGCCTGCCCACCGAGCGGCGGGTCCAGAACTACTTCGGCGTCCGCTGCGACCCCAGCCTCCCCTACGACCCGTCCTTCGAGCCGCCGGACACGCCGCCCAACCCGCCCGTCGCCGTCTCCCGGCCCAACTTCATCGAGCTGTGCGAGCGGCTGACCGCCTCCGACGAGCAGGCCTTCGAGGACCTGTGGCGCCACCTGGGCCTGTCGGTCGACTGGTCGATGACGTACACGACCGTCGGCCCGTCGGCCCAGCGGGTGTCGCAGCGGGCGTTCCTGCGCATGCTGGCCCGGAACCTGGCCTACCAGTCTCTGGCCCCCACCCTATGGGACGTCGACGTCCAGACCGCGGTGGCCCAGGCCGAGCTGGAGGACCGCGAGCAGTCGTCGGCCTACCACCGGCTGCGCTTCGCCGGTCCCGACGGCCAGCACCTCGACGTCGACACCACCCGGCCCGAGCTGCTCGCCGCGTGCGTCGCCCTCGTCGCCCATCCCGACGACAAGCGCTACTTCACCCTGTTCGGCACCGGGGCCACCACGCCCGTCTTCGGCGTCGAGGTCCCGATCCACGCCCACCCGCTGGCGGAGCCGTCCAAGGGCACGGGCCTGGCCATGATCTGCACGTTCGGCGACACCACCGACGTCCAGTGGTGGCGCGAGCTGGGGCTGGAGACGCGGGCCATCGTCGGCCGCAACGGCCGCATCGTCGACGACCCGCCCGCCGGCGTCGGGCCCGGGCCGGAGTGGGAGCGGCTGCGGGGGCGCACGGTCAAGCAGGCCCGGGCCGCCATGGTCGAGATGCTGGGTGATGCCGGTGCGTTGATCGGCGAGGCCAAGCCCATAACCCACGCGGTCAAGTTCTACGAGAAGGGCGACCGGCCCCTCGAGATCGTCACGTCGCGCCAGTGGTTCTTCCGCACCATGGACGCCCGCGAGGACCTGCTGGCCCGGGGCCGCGAGCTCGACTGGCACCCGCCCTACATGCGGGCCCGCTACGAGTCGTGGGTCAACGGCCTCAACGGCGACTGGCTGGTCTCGCGCCAGCGCTTCTTCGGCGTCCCGTTCCCGCTGTGGTACCCGGTCGGCGAGGACGGGCAGGCCGATCTCGAGTCGCCCATCGTCCCGGACGAGAGCCGGCTGCCCGTCGACCCGTCCACCGACACGCCCGAGGGCTACCAACCCGACCAGCGCGACAAGCCGGGCGGGTTCACCGGCGACCCCGACGTGATGGACACGTGGGCCACCTCCTCACTGACCCCGCAGATCGCGGGGGCGTGGGAGGAGGCCGGTGTCGACCGGTGGGCCCGGGTCTTCCCCATGGACCT
>DASUXN010000037.1:0-9125 GCA_036377875.1 Acidimicrobiales bacterium | reverse complement strand
GGAGAAGGTCGGCCTGCCCAACGGGCCGACCACCTACCAGGAACTGCTCGACGTGGGCGGGCGCATCAAGCGCGAGCAGGGCGTCCAGCTCGGCATCGGCATGTCGAACGAGCTCGACTCCAACATGGCGGCCCGGGCCATCATCTGGTCCTTCGGCGGGTCCATTCAGGACGACAAGGAGAACCTGGTCTTCAACTCGCCCCAGACCATCGAGGCCGTCGACTACATGTCCCGCCTCTTCCGGGCGACGATGACCGACGAGGTCTTCGCCTGGAACGCGGCGTCGAACAACCAGGGCCTCATCGCCGGGAGCCTGTCGTACATCCTGAACTCGATCTCGGCCTACCGCACGGCCCAGACGGCCAACCCGGACGTGGCATCGGACGTGTACTTCACTCCCCCGCTCAAGGGCCCTCAGGGAGTGGGCCTGGCCAGCGAGCACGTCATCCCGATCTACGTGATCCCCAACCACGCCCGTAACCCCGACGCGGCCAAGGAGTTCATCCTCCACCTCGTGGCCAACTACGCCCAGGCCACCAACAACAGCGAGCTCTACACCTTCCCGGCCTTCCCGCAGACCGTGCCCCAGCTCAACGGGTGGCTCGAGAACGACCCCTACGGGTCACAGCCGGCGAACAAGCTGGCGTTCCTCAAGGACGCCGAGCGCTGGAGCACGACGGTGGGACATCCGGGCCCGGCCAACGCGGCGATCGGCGAGGTGTTCGACACGTTCATCCTGCCCAAGATGATGGCGAGGGCGGCCCGCGGCGAACGAACGCCCAGGGAGGCGGTGCAGGACGCCGAGGCCGAGATCCGTCCCATCTTCGAGCGCTGGCGCCAGAGGGGGCTGGTAGGCGGGAACCGCTGAACACCGCATGGCGATCGTCGAGGTCCGCCACCTCACCAAGAAGTTCGAGGGGAACGCCACCCCCGCCGTCGACGATCTCGACCTGGCGACCACCGAGGGCGAGTACCTCGTGCTGCTGGGGCCGTCTGGGTGCGGCAAGACCACGCTGCTGAGGCTCATAGCCGGTCTGGAGCAGCCCACGTCGGGCGAGGTCCTGATCGGCGGCGAGCCCATGGTCGGGTTGCCGCCCCGGGCCCGGAAGATCGCCATGGTCTTCCAGAGCTACGCCCTGTACCCGCACAAGTCGGCCCGCAAGAACATCGAGTTCCCCCTGAAGGCGTCGGGCCTGGAGCCCGACAAGCGGGCCGAGAAGGTGGGCTGGGCGGCCGAGCTGCTCGGGATCACCCGGCTGCTCGACCGCCGGCCGCGACATCTCTCCGGCGGCGAGCGCCAGCGGGTGGCCCTGGCCCGGGCCCTGGTGCGGGAGCCGGACGTGTTCTTGCTCGACGAGCCCCTGTCGAACCTCGACGCCAAGCTGCGGGCCGCCGCCCGTGACGACCTCAAGCAGTTCCAGGACCGGATCGGCACGACGACGATCTACGTCACCCACGACCAGGTCGAGGCCATGGGCCTGGGCGACCGCATCGCCGTCATGTCGGAGGGGAGGATGCGCCAGTTGGGGACGCCCCACGAGGTGTACCACGACCCGGCCGACACGTTCGTGGCCACGTTCCTCGGCTCGCCGCCCATGAACATGGTCCAGCGGGACGATGTAACCGTCGGGTTCCGGCCCGAGAGCCTGCTGCCCAAGGGCGTGGTGCAGCCCGATGAAGGAGCGATCACCGTGCCCTTCTCCGTCCACCGGGTCGAGTACCTGGGGTCGGAACGGCACCTCGTGGGCACCGTGACCGGCATCGGCGAGGAGACCCGGGTGATCGCCATGCTGCCCGCCACCGTGTCGGTCGACGTGCCCGCCAACGAGACGTCCGAGTTCGTCATCCGGGGCGCTGACCTGCGCTTCTTCGACAAGCAGACCGGGCTGCGCACGGCGCGGCCCTCCCTCGCGTGACGGCGGCGGCTCCGCCGGCACCGGGACGGGCGCGCCGCCGCCGCTACCTCTTCGACCGGGACGGTGTGCTGGCGCCGCTGATGCTGCTCCCGTCCGTCGTCTACATCGTGGCGCTGGTGGCGGTCCCGTTCTTCCTGGCGATCGCCTACAGCCTCAGCGACGTCACCGTCGGCGACCCGAGCTACGACTACGTCGGCCTCCGAAACTTCCGGGCCGTCCTCGACGACCCCGTCTTCCGCCGGTCGCTGCTCAACAGCCTGTTCATCACCGGCGTGACGATGGCGCTGGTCCTCGTCCTGGGGAAGATCCTCGCCCTCGTGCTGACGCGGGACTTCCGCGGCAAGTGGCTGGTGCGGTTCCTGATCCTCCTGCCGTGGACCACCCCCGTCTCGCTGGCCGCCATCGCCTGGCTGTGGATGCTGGACTCGCTCTTCAGCCCGATCGACTGGACGTTGCGGGAGCTGGGCCTGCTCGAGGGCAACCTCCACTGGCTCGGTAACCCCACGCTGGCCAAGGCGTCGGTGATCGCGGTACAGGTGTGGCGGATCGTGCCCCTCGCCGCCGTCATCATCATGGCCGGGCTGGCCGCCATCCCTCAAGACATCAACGACGCCGCCGAGGTGGACGGGGCCGGCTTCTGGCGCAAGCTGTTCGAGATCACGATCCCGCTGACCCTGCCGATCACCGCGGTGGCCACCCTGTTCGGAGCCGTCCTCGTGTTCACCGACATGAGCGTGGTGTTCGTGCTCACCCGCGGCGGGCCGGTGGACGCCACCCAGATCCTCCCGACCTGGGCCTTCTTCCGGGGCATCTCCGGCGGTGACCTGGCCCAGGGAGCAGCGGTGGCGCTCTTCCTGTTCCCACTGCTGCTGGCCATGGCCGTTCTGATCCTCCGCTCGGTCCGGCGGATGGAGGTGATGTAGGTGGTCACGGACACGACGTCGCCATGACGTCGCCGACCGATCAGCAGGCCCACTGGGCCAAGCGGCGGCGGCGGGGGCGGGTCGGCCTCTACGCCCTGGTACTGGCCTTCACCCTGATGGCGGCCTTCCCCTTCGTATGGGCGCTCATCACGTCCTTCAAGGCCGACCAGGACCTCTACAACCGCAACAACAACCCGTTCATCTTCAACATCGAGCCGACCTTCGAGCACGTCCGCCTGCTGTTCGACAGGACGGCCTTCACGACGTTCGTCTCGAACACCGTGGTCGTGGCCGTGCTGGTCGTGGTGATCACCCTGGTCGCCAGCCTCCCCGCCGCCTACAGCCTGGCCCGCCTCAACCTGCGGTGGGGCGGGGCCATGGGCATCGCCATCTTCCTCGTCTACCTCATCCCACCGTCGCTGCTGTTCATCTCCCTCTCCCGGGTCGTGTCCTACCTGGGCCTCCAGGATTCCCGCTGGGCGCTGGTCGTGCTGTACCCGACCATCACCATCCCGGTGTCCGTGTGGCTGCTCATGGGGTTCTTCAAGGGCATTCCCAAGGACATCGAGGAGCAGGCCATGGTCGACGGGTACAGCCGCCTGGGCGCGTTCGTGCGGACCGTGCTGCCGCTCTCGTTCCCGGGCATGGTGGCGGTGGTGGTCTTCTCCGCCACCCTCTCGGCCAGCGAGTTCATCTACGCCCTGGCCTTCGTGTCCCAGACCAGCCAGAAGACGATCAGCGTGGGCGTGCCGACCGAGCTGGTCCGGGGCGACGTCTTCTTCTGGCAGTCGCTCCAAGCCGCCACCCTGCTCGTGGCCATCCCCATCGCTCTCGTCTTCAACGCCTTCCTGAAGCGTTTCATCGCCGGCTTCACCATGGGAGCGGTCAAGGGCTGAAGGAGCGGAATCGCTCAAGGTTCCGGCCCGGCGCGCCGACACATTCCCCACGCTGAGCGACCAACCACGTCCACGGGAGGACGGAGAGTGACCTTCACCGCTATCTCCGACGCGCTCGTCCACGCTCCGGCCGGCTCCGAGCTCGCGTCCCTCAGGTCCCGGATCGAGGGGCGCACGGCCACCGTGGGCGTCGTCGGCCTCGGCTACGTGGGCCTGCCGCTCGTCGTCGCGGCCGGAAACGAGGGGTTCGCCCTCGTCGGCGTCGACGCCGACGGGGCCAAGGTCAAGTCCCTGCGGGAGCGGCGGTCGTACGTGAGCGACGTGTCCGACGCCGCCCTCGAAGCGCTGCACCCGGTGCAGTTCAGCACCGACCACCGCATCCTGGTGGCGGTCGACGTGATCGTGATCGCTGTCCCCACTCCCCTGCGCGACGGCGGGCCCGACCTGTCGATGGTGCGGTCCGCCACGGAGCACGTGGCCGAGGTCCTGCGCCCCGGCCAGCTCGTGATCCTGGAGTCGACCACCTACCCGGGTACGACCGAGGAGCTCGTTCAGCCCATCCTGGAGGCCTCCGGGCTGGTGGCGGGGTTCGACTTCGCCCTCGCCTACTCGCCCGAGCGGATCGACCCGGGCAGCGGGCGCGGCTTCCGGGAGACGCCCAAGATCGTGGCCGGCGTCGGTCCCGCCGACACCGAAGTCGCGGTTGCCTTCTACTCGGCCCTGGTCGACCGGGTCGTCCAGCTCTCGTCGCCCCGGAACGCGGAGATGGCCAAGCTGGTCGAAAACACGTTCCGGCAGGTGAACATCGCCCTGGTCAACGAGCTGGCGACCCTCGCCCCCGCCATCGGCGTCGACATCTGGGAGGCCCTCGACGGCGCCGCCAGCAAGCCGTTCGGTTACATGCCCTTCTGGCCCGGGCCGGGGGTGGGCGGCCACTGCATCGCCATCGACCCCAGCTACCTGTCCTGGAAGGTGGAGCAGCTGCTCGGCTTCGGGATCGGGTTCGTCGAGCACGCCCGTTCGGTCAACAACCGCATGCCCGCCTACGTGGCGGGACGGATCGGCGAGGCGCTCAACGGCCGGGGCAAGGCGCTGCGGGACGCTCGAATAGTGCTTCTCGGCCTGACCTACAAGCCGGGAGTCGAGGACGTCCGCGAGTCACCGGCCATGGTCGTGCTTCACCACCTGCTCGACGCCGGCGCTACATGCAGCTACCACGACCGCCACGTGCCCTCGGTGAACGTCAGCCGCCGGCGGGCGGCGGACGTGCGCCGGGCCGGCCGCGACGAGGGCGAGCAGCACCTCGAGTCCGTCCCCCTGGACGCCGACCTGCTGGCGAACTCCGACTGCGTGGTGATCCTCACCGCCCACCCCGACATCGACTACGCCGGCGTCGTCGCCCAGGCGCCGCTGGTGTTCGACGCCACCGGCGTCACCCGCCCCCTCATCTCCGACTCGGTGATCCGTCTCTGATGGTCCGGATCCTTCGAGGCGTGCTCAAGGCCGCCATCGTCCTGTACGCCGTCGCCATCCTCGGCTTCGTCTGGGTCACCAAGGACCTCACGTTCGCCACTCTCTCCCGCGATCCCCTGTTCGCCAGCTACTCGATCGCAGTCGTGATCTACGTCCTCGGCCGGTTCCTCCTCGCCCTGCTCTACCGGCCCGTGCCCGACCGCGGATTCCGCCCCACCGTCTCGATCATCATCCCCGCCTTCAACGAGGAGGAAGGAATCGTCGGAACGATCCAGTCCTGCGTGGAGATCGACTACCCCGGCCACCTGACCGAGGTGATCGCCGTCAACGACGGCTCCACCGACCGGACGTGGCAGCGGATGCTCGAGGCGAAGGAGCGCTGGCCGCAGGTCTATGCCGTCGACCTGGGTCGCAACTACGGCAAGCGGGGCGCCATGGCCGAGGGCATCCGCCGGGCCAAGGGTGACATCCTCGTCTTCGTCGACTCCGACTCCTACCTCGACGCCGACGCCGTCACCGCCATCGTGCAGCCCTTCTCCGACGAGCGGATCGGGGCGGTGGTCGGCCATGCCGAGGTGCGCAACGCTCCCGTCAACTGGATGACCAAGATGCAGCAGGTCAGGTACTACTCGGCCTTCCGGGTCATCAAGGGCACCGAGTCGCTGCTGTCGGGCACGGTCACCTGCGCCTCGGGGTGCTGTGCCGCTTACCGCCGCAGCACCGTCATGCCCTTCCTCGACGAGTGGGAGTTCCAGACGTTCCTGGGCCGTCCCGCCACCTTCGGCGACGACCGCGCCCTCACCAACCGCATCCTCAGCCGCCACCGCGTGGTGTACCAGTCGTCGGCCCGGGCCGAGACGGTGGTGCCGGAGCGGCCCCGCGTGTTCTTCCGCCAGCAGCTGCGGTGGAAGAAGTCGTGGCTGCGGGAGTCCATGCAGGTCGTCCGCTACTTCTGGCGCAAGAACCCGGTCGCAGCCGTCTTCACCTACGCCTCGATCCTCTTCCCGTTCATGGCCCCCTGGGTGGTCCTGCACGCCGTCGGCGGGCGGCTGGTCGGGGGTTCGCCCGGCGGGCTGTGGTTCTACGTCATCGGGACCTACGCCATGGCCCTGCTGTATTCGCTCTACTACGCCTTCAAACGCCAGGACGGGCTCTGGTACCACGGCATGACGTTCGTGGCGCTGTACATGTGCGTGCTCGTCTTCCAGACCTACTGGGGGATCTTCACCATGCGCGACACCCGGTGGGGGACCCGGGCCTCCACCGTCGAGCACGCCCGCATCGACCAGGACCTCGTGACCGCGCTTCCGCCCTCGCACGCCGTTCGGGCCGGAGCCACTGCCGCATGAGCAGCCAGACCCGCCTTCTCGAACGTCCGCCGGCACCGGTCGAGGTCCAGCCGCCGCCGCTGCGCCGGCCCGACCCGTCGCCTGCTCCCCGGCCGTCGACGCCCGCCGCCCCTACCAAGCCGCGCACCTCGATCCGTCAGCTGGTCGTGGGCCTCATCGCCCTACCCCTCACCGCCCTGCCCTTCGTCGCCTACGCCACCCTCACTCCCGAAGGTCGGCTCATCCGCGACCGCGTCAAGGTGGCCATGTCGCCGCCGACGCTGCCCGATCTGACGCCCGCCCAGGTGGCCGCCGCGGTGGCCGCCGCGCCCCGCTACGAAGGCGCGGTGATGGCCCTCGCCTACCACGGCATAGGTTCGGCCTCGGACGGAGAGGGCGGGTTCGTCGTGTCGCCCGAGCGCTTCGGCGAGCACCTCGCCACCCTGCGGGCGGTGGGCATGAACACCGTCACTGCCTCCGAGGTGGCCGCCGCCTTCGCCGGAGGTAAACCCCTGCCGCCCAAGGCGGTCATGCTGACCTTCGACGACGGCCGGGCCGACGCCATGATGTTCGCCGACCCCCTGCTGAAGCAGGCGGGCATGTCGGCGACGATGTTCGTAATCGCCGACGCCGCCTCGCAGCCCGGCGTGTACTACGCCTCCTGGGAGAAGATCGAGTCCTACTCCCGCTCCGGGCGCTGGGACATCCAGTCGCACACTGCGGGGTCCCACCGTGAGCAGAAGGCGGAAGGGGGAGGATCGCTCCCGATGCTCACCAGCCGGGCGTCTGGGGAGACGCTCGACGAGTACCGCCAACGGGTCCGGAAGGACCTCGACAAGGCGAGCGACGCCATTGAGGCCCGCCTCGGCCGCAGGCCGGTTGCCTTCGCCTACCCGTTCGGGGCCTACGGCGCCGACCGCACCAACGACCCCGCCGTTCGGGACGTTCTGGCCGAGGAGGTCCGCCGCCAGTACGGGCTGGCGTTCCACCAGGACGACCAGCACACCATCCCCCTCCTCGACGCCGGGCACGACCGGCTGGGCCTGCGGCGCCTCGAGGTCGAGAACTGGTCGGGCATCCAGTTGCTCGACCACATCCGCAGGGCCAAGGACCTGGCCCAGGGAACGTCCGCCGGCCCGGCACCGGCGGCGGTCGACGACCCCCCATCATCCGACTCCCAGCCCCTCACCCCGATCGCGGCGACTCCGGCAGCGGCTCCGCCGACCACCGCTGCCTCCGGCGCGGGGACGGTCCCCAGGTCCGGCGCCGCGCCCGCTTCGTCGCCTGCCCCCGCCGCCGTCGTGATCCCTCCGGCGACCTCCCCCCGGGTGACGGTCACCGCCCCGCCCCCGACCGCGCCTCCCGCCACGTTCCCCCCTCCCGGGCCGGTCGTGACGTCGCCTCCGACGACCCGTCCGCCCACCACGTCGCCGCCGACCACCGCCCCGCCAACGACGTCGCCGCCGACGTCGCCGCCGACCACGACGTGCAAGCCGGCCGGCAGCAGCGGGAAGTGCGCACCCGGCCTGAACTGACCCAGCGGGCGTTGACCTTCAGGATGAGCTACCGCATCGCCGAGGTCGCCGAGCGCAGCGGGTTCAGCGCCGCCTCGCTCGAGTCCGGCCACCTGGTCGACGGATTGTCAGGTCAGTGAGCCGGTCCAGAGACGGTCGGCCGGGACGGCTAGGGCGCACCTCCGAGCAGGGCGTCGAGCAGGGCGGCGAGGAGGTCGCCCTGCTGGGGCAGCAGGGCCAGGGCGGACGCGACCGGGCGCTCGCCGTTGGGCGGCGAGTTCCGCACCTGGCCGCCGGTCACGAACGTCGTCGACCCGCCGCCGTCGAGGTTCATGGCCGAGACCGCACCGAGGCCGGTCATGAGCTCCGTGACCTCGGCCAGCGACATCCCGGCGCTGGCGGCGTTGGCGTCCACGGTCACGAGTAGAAGGTCGCCCGTCGCGGTGACGCCCACGACTGTGCGGGCGTGGCGGTCCTGGGTGAAGGAGTCGGCGTTCCCGGTCGGGTAGGCCGGGCGGCCGTCGCGCAGGAGGAGGGGGGACCCGCCCAGCACGGTCTGCGCGCCACCCAGCTCGACGGTCAGCGTCCCGAGCCCCCCGAGGAACGACGCCGCCCGGGCGGCGAAGGCGGCGACGTCGGCACCGGCCGCCCCGCTCCCGGCGACGACGACCTGGTTGGGCCCGATGACGGAGCTGCCGGTGGTGCGGACGGGACCCACCCGCACGGTCGTCGTACCCGCGGGTAGGGCGGACGGCGAGGGCAGCAGGAAATCCAGCGTCACCTCGGCGGTGCCGGCGGGCGTGCCCGTGGTCGCTCCCCACCGGCGGGTGAAGAAGCTGGTGCCATCGCCGCCGACGGGGCGGTTGACGGCCCCCGCCGCCACCCGCAGGCCGTCGAGGGTAGCGGCGGCGACCGTCCAGTCGAAGCCGTGGTCCAAGGTCGGGCGCCCGCCGCCGTCGACGGTCAGGTGGGCATGGTCGATGGCGGGCGTGGTCAGAAGCTCCCCACCGGCGACCATGGCCCCGACGGGTCGGCCGGCGGGATCCCAGAAGTCGCCGTTGACGGCGGTCACGCA
>DASUXN010000036.1:0-3969 GCA_036377875.1 Acidimicrobiales bacterium | reverse complement strand
GGAGAAGTAGACGCTGGTGGGCCAGCCCGTCGTCCCCGTGGTCGTGGTGCGGGCGCCCAGCCTCACCGTGCTGCGGACGAACGCCTCGGGGTCGTCCCGCAGCGCTTCCTTGGAGGTCAGCGGCAGCGAACCGATGTCCTCGAAGGCGAGCTTGGCCGGATCGACGCCCAGTCGGCCGAGGACCTCGCCGTAGTAGCGAGTCTCCCGGAGGCCCCTGGCCGCCTGCTTGCGGAAGCGACGGGTCTGGAGGAACCGGCGGGTCTCCTCGTCGAGGGAGGGCCCGGACAGGACCTCGGTGATGTCAACCCCGAGACCCCCGAACTCCTCCTGGGTCTGCCGCACCGCCCGGTAGATCCGGTCGAGCGACGGCTGGTGAAAGGGGCGGCCGAGCCCCATGGACAGGGCGAACCTGAGGTTCGCCACCGCGGTCTCGAGCACTGTCGGGTCCTTTCCGTTCGCCAAGTGGTGAACGGATCATTCACAGATCGGACCCGCCGGCGGAATCGCCGGCCCGGCTATTCGCGGTGGTCGGTGGGGAAGGCTGGCCTTACCGTTCCGCCAGGTCTCCTGGGTCGGCTCAGAGGTCCTGCAGCAGGCCCTGGAACTCCTCGAAGCCGGAGAGGACGTCGTCGGCCGCGTTCTCGAAACGGTCGATGATCTCCTCGATCACCTCGTCGACGTCGGGAGCCGAGGGCAGCGACGTGCCCGGGCTCGTGGACGGCGGCATCGTCGGCGGCGGTGACGTCGTGGAGGTGGTGGGGGGCGGCATGGTGGGCGGCGGCGACGTGGTCGACGAGGTCGGAGGCGGCATCGTGGGCGGTGGGATGGTGGGAATGGTGAAGCTGGGGAACGGGAAGTCCGGGATTGTGATCGGCGGGACCTGGGCGCCGCTGCTCCCCGTCGTGAGCGCGGCGGCGCCGTAGATCACCGCCGCCCCTATCAGCCCGCCACGAACCAGTCGTCGACGCACGGCCCACCTCCGAAGATCGTCGGAATGACTACGTCTAGTTCCCTACCCAACGCCGGTCAAGGTTCAGTCGGCGGGACTGATGGTCAGCGTCTCCGACCCCGGACGCCCGTCGCCCCGCTCCAGCCGCACCGCGAGCTGGCCGTTGCCGAACGACGCGCCTGCCGGCCCCCGGAACCCCTCGGGCACCTCGACAGTGCGGGAGAACGGCCCGTAGTGCCACTCGTGCAACGTGTAGTCCTTCTCGGCCGGCGTACGCATGGCGGCTTCGATGCGGACGGTGCCGTCCTCGACGCTGACGGTGACGTCCTCGGCCATCACGCCCGGCAGCGGGGCCACGAGCACCAACGCCCCGCTCGTCTCGTACATGTTGACGGGCACGTGCTGGGGCTCGTAGTCGGCCGTCGGGTGGCTCCCACCGCCCAGCAGGCCCTGGGCCGCCTCGGCGATCGCCTCGGCGTCGATGCCGGCGGCCGCCACCAGCTCGGCGGGCTTGCCCGATGTGGGCATGCCGTTGACGGCCAGGCAGCGGACCTGCACCGGCGTCTCGCTCTCGGCGAAGACCTCGAGCACGGCGTCGCCCAGGCCGCCCTCGGGCCAGTGGTCCTCGGCGACGACGATGCGGCCACTGCAGTCCCGCGCCGCCTGGCGCAGGGTGGCGGCGTCGATGGGCTTGACCGAATAGGCGTCGATCACCCGGGCGGACACGCCGGCCGACGCCAGCGTGTCGGCCGCCTTGAGCGCCTCGTGCAGGGTGATGCCCGCGCCCACCAGCGCGACCTGGTCGGACGACGACCGGCGCACGACCTTGCAACCGCCGATGGGGAACGTCTCGTCCGGCCGGTAGAGCGTCGGGGTGGCGCCCCGGGTGGTGCGCATGTACGTGATCCCGCCCCGATCGGCCATCGCCTCGACCAGTGCCGCGGCCGAAGTGGCGTCGGAGGGGTACAGCACGGTCGAGCCGTGTATGGCCCGGAAGGAGGCCAGGTCCTCCAGCCCCATCTGGGACGGGCCGTCCTCGCCGATCGACACGCCGGCGTGGGACCCGACGACGCACAGGCGGGCCCGGGAGACGGCGGCCATGCGCAAGAAGTCGTAGGCCCGGGTGAGGAAGGCGGCGAAGGTCGACATGTAAGGCAGCCATCCCCGGACCTGGAACCCGACGGCGGTGGCGACCATCTGCTGCTCGGCGATGTAGCACTCGACGTAGCGGTCGGGGTGGGCGGCCCGGAAGATCTCCGAGTAGGTCGAGTTGGACACCTCGCCGTCGAGGGCCACGATCTCGCCCCGGGCGTTGCCGAGGGCGGCGAGCGCCTCGCCGTAGGCCTTGCGGGTCGCGACTTCCGCCCCGAGCTCGTAGGTGGGCAGCTCGACGTCGCCGCCGGCGCCGGCAGGTACCGACCGACCCGGGGCGCGGTCGGGCTTGGCCACCGTGACGGTGATGCCGCGGTCACCGCCCAGATGCTCGACCGCCTCCTCCCAGCGCTCGACGGCCTTGCCGTGGGCGTTCTCCTGGTCCTCCACCCACGGGACCCCCGCGCCCTTCTTGGTCTTGGCCACGATCACCGTGGGGCGGCCCTTGGTGCCCGCCGCCTCGGCGTAGGCAGCGTCGACCGCCTCGCAGTTGTGGCCGTCCACCGACACGACGTGCCAGCCGAACGCCTCGAACCGCCGCCGGTAGCTGTCGAGGTCCCAACCCTGGCGGGTCGCGCCGGACTGGCCCAGGCGGTTGACGTCGAGAACGGCACACAGATTGTCGAGGCCCCAGAACGCCGCTGCCTCGGCCGCCTCCCACATCGAGCCCTCGGCCATCTCCGAGTCGCCGCAGAGCACCCAGATCCGGCTGGGCGCCTCCTCGAACTTCTTGGCCGCCAAGGCGACGCCCACGGCGATGGGCAGGCCCTGGCCGAGCGAGCCGGTGGCCACGTCGACCCACGGGATCATGGGTGTGGGGTGACCCTCCAGCATCGAGCCGAACCGCCGGTAGCTCTCCAGGTCGTCCTCCGACACCGCTCCCACCGCCTTGTAGATGGCGTAGAGGAGGGGCGAGGCGTGGCCTTTGGAGAAGATGAGGTGGTCGTTGGCCGGGTTGTCGGGCTCGGCGAAGTCGTAACGCAGGTGGTTCGCCACCAGGACGGCCATGAGATCGGCCGCCGACATCGACGAGGTGGGGTGGCCGGAGTTGGCCTTGCCGCTCATCCGCACCGCGTCCACCCGCAGCTGCTGGGCCAGTTCCTGCACGTTCACGGCGCTGTCGGTCATCGCCCCATGCTACGAACTCCCGACCGGTCCCCCGACCGGGGGACGGAAACCGCTACGCGGAGAGCAGGTCGCGGCCGGCTCGGGCGGAGCGGCGGCGGAGCTTGGCGATCGCCTTCAGCTCGGCCTGGCGGACGCCTTCGCGGGTCAGCCCGAAGTACTCGCCCACCTCTTCCAGCGTGCGGGACTTGCCGCGGTCCAGGCCGTAGCGGAGGCAGAGGATCTCCCGCTCGCGCGGCTCCAGCACCGACAGGAGATCGGCGACCTGGGCAGGGAGCATGGCGTCGAGGGCGGCCACGTCGGGGGCGACGGAGATCTTGTCCTCCACCAGCTCGCCCAGCTCGGAGTCGCCGTCGCTCATCCGGTCGGACAGCGACATGGGCTCGGCCAGGTAGGGGATGAGCTCCTCGACCTTCTTGGCCGGGAGGGACACGGCTGCGGCCAGCTCGCTCGGGGTCGGCGGCCGGCCGTTGCGCACCTCGAAGGCCGAGGTGGCGATGCGGATGGCGAGCAGCTGGTCGCCGGCGTGCACGGGGAGGCGGATGGTGCGGCCCGTGTTGGCGATCCCGCGGGCGATCGTCTGGCGGATCCACCACGTGGCGTAGGTGGAGAACTTGAAGCCCCGCCTCGGGTCGAACCGCTCGACCGCGTGCATTAGGCCGAAGTTGCCCTCCTGGATGAGGTCGAGGAGGGGGACGCCCGACGCCTGGTACTTCTTGGCGATGGACACGACGAGGCGGAGG
>DASUXN010000035.1:0-3485 GCA_036377875.1 Acidimicrobiales bacterium | reverse complement strand
GGCGGACGAGGACCTGGCCGCCCTCGTGAACACCCGCCAGCACGAGCAGCGCGCCGCCTCCCGGGCGCTGGGAGGGACGGGCGAGGTGGTGTTCCTCCGCTGGGTCGACGGCGAGCTGGAGGCCGGCCTCCGCCAGCGCTGGGAGGTCTGCTACTGGATCCGGCGGATCCGACCCGACGTGGTGCTGGGCCACGACCCTTGGAAGCGCTACCGCCTCCACCCCGACCACCGGGCGGCCGGGTTCTTGGCCGTCGACGGCATCGTCGCCGGGCGAGACCCCCACTTCTTCCCCGAGCAGGAAAGCGCGCCCCACCGTCCGTCGTCGCTGCTGCTGTGGGAGGCGGACGACCCCGACCACGTCGAGGACATCGCGGACGGCTTCGAACCCAAGCTGGCGGCGCTGTTCGAGCACCGCAGTCAGTACCGCACGACCCTCGACATCGACGACCCGTCCGACGAGGGTCAGCGGGAACGGTTCCGCCGCAAGATGGCAGAACGGGCGGCCGAGCACGGACGCCCGGCCGGCATCGCCTGCGGCGAGAGGTTCAAGCTCCTTTCCGAGCTGTGAGCCCTGCGCCGACGGGCCAGCGCTACGAGGCGCTCTTCTTGGTCGCCTTCTTCGCCGCCTTCTTGGCGGGAGCCTTCTTCGCCGCCGTCTTCTTCGCCGGCGCCTTCTTGGCGGCTGTCTTCTTGACGGCCGTCTTCTTCGCCGCCGTCGCCTTCTTGGCGGGAGCCTTCTTCGCCGCTGCCTTCTTGGCAGGCGCCTTCTTGGCCGCGGATTTCTTGGCCGGGGCCTTCTTGGCTGCTGCCTTCTTCGCTTCCGGGCTCATGAGCCTGCCTCTCCTCAGCGCTTGGCGGCCGGGTCGGCCTTGTTCGCCGGTGGGTCCTGCCGGGGGGAGGCCTTCGCCACCGGCGCCGCCTTGTTGCCACGCCCCCGCCTGTTGCTTCTCACGCCTGTTCCTACCCGCTCGTGGACAACTATCCGCACATGAGAACCGACGAACGTCCGTAGGTCAAGGATTTCGCTTGTCCGCCAATGCTTTCGGGCCGGCTGCGGCAACATGAAGGGCATGCGTCGCCTCGTCGTCGCCTCGATTGTCAGCGTGTTGCTGCTCGGTTCGTGCGGAAGGTCGGAGCGGCGCGAGACGAACGTGCAGCCCCCGTCGCCAGGGGTGCCCGCGGCGGTGTCCGACGTCCAAGGGATCTACCGGACGATCCATCAGGGCCTGCTGCAACTGCGGGGCAACGGCACTTTCGCCTTGGTCATCCCCGAAGGGCCGGGTCCGTCGGGTGGCCGTTACACCCTCGAGAACGGCACTCTCACCGTGGTGACCGACGACTGCGGGGAGACGAGAGGCGAGTACCGCGTCACGGTGGGCGGGCGCCCTGTCGCGGGAGAGGCCACCCTGCATTTCGCCACGATCAACGACGCCTGCACCGATCGGGCCAAGTACCTCACTATCGACCCCTGGGTCTACGCGAACAGTTAGACAGTCAGGCAGTCAGGTCCGGGCTACAGGCCCTTCACGTTGCCCTCGTCGTCGACGACGGACGCCAGGTCGGCCGCTTCGGCGCCGACGCGGATACCCGGGTCGGGGTCCTCCTTGACCCCCGTCTGGACGAGAACGAAGGGGACGCCCAGGCGCTCGGCCATGCGCCCGTCCGTGGAGGGACGGTCGCCGACGAGGACCGTGCCGTCGAGGTCTTCACCCAGGCGGGAGCGGACGAGATCGGCCATGGCCTGGTGGGGCTTGCCCGCCACCGTCGCCTTGGCGCTGGCCGCGGTGGCCACCGCCGCCAACAGGGACCCACCGCCGGGAACGGGGCCTTCGGGCGTCGGGTAGGTGGGATCGTCGTTGGTACCGATGAGGCGCGCCCCGCCGATCACGGCCCGGAAGGCGGCGGTGAGCCGCTTGTAGTCGAACTCCCGGTGGAAGCCCACGACGACCGCGTCGGCATAGCCCTCGTATACGGTCTGGGCGCCCCGTGCCCGCAACGCCTCGGCCACACCCTCGCCACCGCAGACCAGCGCAGTCTCGCCGTCCTCCACTAGGAGGGCGGCCGCCTGCGAGGACGCCGCGATCTCATCCGGCTCCGCCGGGATCCCCATCCCCGCGAGCTTCTCGATCAGGTCGGCGACCGTGGGGTTGGAGTTGTTGGTGAGGAACAGCACGCGGTGGCCGGCTCTCCGCAGGCGCTCCACCGCTTCGGGCGAGCCGGGAATGGGCTTTTCGGCCAGCCAGATGACACCGTCGAGGTCAAGCATCACGTTCATGGCGGCGCCTTGCTATCACCCGCAAGACTGCTCCGATGCTCTACGACATCGTGCAGGTCGGAGATCCCGTCCTCCGGCGCCGGGCCAGGCCGGTCGCGCCCGAGGAGATCGGCACGCCGTTTCTCCAAGAACTGATCGCTTCCATGCGCATCACGATGTACGACGCGCCGGGCGTGGGGCTGGCCGCGCCGCAGGTCGGCGAGTCTCTTCAGGTCGTCGTGGCCGAGGACGAGGGGGAGCATCTCGAGATCATGAGCCCGGCCCGCCGAGCCGAGCTCCGTCGGGACGAGCTCCCGTTCACCGCGCTGATCAACCCCATGCTGGAGCCGGTGGGCGACGAGACCGAGGAGTTCTTCGAAGGCTGCCTCAGCGTCGAGGGCTACTCGGCCCTGGTTCGCCGATTCCGGCGGGTACGGGTAGAAGCACTCGACCCCGCCGGCCGGCCGTTCAGCATGGATGTGGAGGGGTGGCCCGCCCGCATCCTCCAGCACGAGCTCGACCACCTCGCCGGCATCCTCTACATCGACCGCATGGACGCCCGGACGTTCACCACCAACGGCAACCTGGGCCGGTGGTGGAAGGCCCGCACCGCCGCGGACGTGCGCTCGGGCCTCACGGAGTGAGGTTGCGGACAGTCGCCCGCCGACCCGGGAGCTTGACCACCTCGAGGGCGTGCGGGAGCTGTTCTTTGATCGACACGTCGTGGGTGACCACGAGGAGCTGGCGGAACCTCCCCTTGAGCCGTTCCAAGGCGAGGAGCATGCGCTCCTTGCGGTCGTCGTCGAGTGGACCGAAGACCTCGTCCAGGACGAGCAGGCCGACCGTGCCGCCCGACTGGAACTGGACGTGCTCGCTGATGGCGACCCGCAGGGCGAGGTTGGCCAGGTCGGTCTCGGAGCCCGAGTAGCGGTCCATGCCGTAGGCCCGGCCCTGGTCGAGGACCTTTATCTCGTAGGTGTCGGGATCGACTTCGAGATCGTCGTACTCGTGGTCGGTGAGCTGGGCGAACAGCTCGCCCGCCTGAGCCGACAGCCGCGGCCCCACGGTGGCCACCAGGCTGTTGCGGAAGGAGCTGAGCAGCTCGCCGAGGCGGTGGAGGTGGCGGGCATCCTCGATGTGGCGGGCCAGCTTCTCGTGCTGCTCCTCGGCATCGGCAAGCCGCCGGCGGCCACCCTCCGAGGCGGCAGCGGCCGCGGCGGCCCGCACGCGC
>DASUXN010000034.1:0-8066 GCA_036377875.1 Acidimicrobiales bacterium | reverse complement strand
TCCATGTCGTTGAGCACGACCATGTCGAACGGGGTGGTCGTCGTGCCCTCCTCCTTGTAGCCGCGCACGTGGATGGTCTTGTGGTTCGTACGGCGGTAGGTGAGGCGGTGGATCAGCCAGGGGTACCCGTGGTAGGCGATTACCACCGGCTTGTCGGCGGTGAAGATGGCGTCGAAATCGCGGTCTGACAGCCCGTGGGGGTGTTCGCTCTCGGACTGGAGGCGCATGAGGTCGACGATGTTGACCACCCGGACCTTGAGGGACGGGATGTGCTCGCGGATGAGCGCGGCCGCGGCCACAGTCTCGAGGGTGGGGATGTCGCCCGCGCACGCCAGGACGACATCGGGGTCACCGTCGTCGTCGGTGCTGGCCCACTCCCAGATGCCCAGGCCGCGGGCACAGTGGAGCACGGCGTCCTCCATGCCGAGCCAGTTCAGGCTCGGCTGCTTGCCCGCGACCATCACGTTCACGTAGTTGCGGCTGCGCAGGCAGTGGTCGGCCACCGACAGCAGGGTGTTGGCGTCGGGCGGCAGGTAGACGCGGATCACGTCGGCCTTCTTGTTCATCACGTGGTCGATGAAACCTGGGTCCTGGTGCGAGAAACCGTTGTGGTCCTGGCGCCACACGTGCGACGTGAGCAGGTAGTTCAGCGAGGCGACGGGCCGGCGCCACTCCAGCTCACGCGTGACCTTCAGCCACTTGGCGTGCTGGTTGAACATGGAGTCGACGATGTGGATGAACGCCTCGTAGCACGAGAACAGGCCGTGGCGGCCGGTGAGGAGGTACCCCTCCAGCCACCCCTGGCACGTGTGCTCGGACAGGATCTCCATGACCCGGCCTTCGGGGGCGAGATGGACGTCGAGCGGGCTCGACTCGGCGGCCCAGACCTTGTCGGTGGCCTCGTAGACCGCCCCGAGCCGGTTCGACTCGGTCTCGTCGGGACCGACGATGCGGAAGTTGCGGTGGTCGGCGTTGAGGCGGATGACGTCCCGCAGCATCGTCCCGAGCACGCGCGTCGGCTCGGAAGCCGTGGTGCCCGGCTTGGTGACCTCGATCCCGTAGTCCCTGAAGTCGGGAAGCTCCAGGTCGCGCAGGAGGAGGCCGCCGTTGGCGTGCGGCGTGGCGCCCATGCGTAGGTCGCCGCTGGGGGCGAGGGCGGCCAGGTCGGGCCGTAAGCGCCCCTGTTCGTCGAACAGGCGCTCGGGCTGGTAGCTGCGCATCCACGTCTCGAGGGCCTTGAGGTGGTCCTTGTTGGTACGCGTACCGGCCAGCGGCACCTGGTGGGAGCGCCACGTGCCCTCCACCGGCTGGCCGTCGACCTCCTCGGGCCCCGTCCAGCCCTTGGGCGTGCGCAGGACGATCATCGGCCAGCGCGGCCGTGCGACCGGCCCGTCTCCGGTGGCCGCGGCGCGGGCCCGGTGCTGGATCTCGTCGATGTCGGCCGTCACCGCGTCGAGGGTGGCGGCCATGGCCTGGTGCATGGATTCGGGATCGTCGCCCTCCACGAAGTAGGGCTTGTGGCCGTAGCCCTCGAACAGCCGAACCAGCTCTTCGTGCGGGATCCGGGCCAGCACGGTGGGGTTGGCGATCTTCCAGCCGTTCAGGTGGAGGATGGGCAGGACGGCCCCGTCGTTGACCGGGTCGACGAACTTGTTGGCGTGCCAGCTGGTGGCCAGCGGCCCCGTCTCGGCCTCGCCGTCGCCGATCACGCACGCCACGAGCAGGTCGGGGTTGTCGAGGGCGGCGCCGTAGGCGTGGGACAGGGCGTAGCCGAGCTCGCCTCCCTCGTGTATCGACCCGGGCGTCTCCGGGGCGACGTGGCTCGGGATGCCGCCCGGGAACGAGAACTGCCGGAACAGCCGCTGCATCCCCTGGGCGTCGCTCGAGATGTTCGGGTAGATCTCGCTGTAGCTGCCCTCGAGCCAGGTGTTGGCCACCATCCCCGGCCCGCCGTGGCCGGGGCCGCACACGTACAGCACGCTGCGGTCCCGGGCCTTGATGACCCGGTTCAGGTGCACGTAGACGAAGTTGAGACCGGGCGTGGTGCCCCAGTGGCCGAGGAGGCGGGGCTTGACGTGCTCGGGCTTCAGCGGCTCCGTCAGCAGGGGATTGTCGAGCAGGTAGATCTGCCCGACCGACAGGTAATTCGCCGCCCGCCAGTACTCGTCGATGCGGGACACTTCCTCGGCGGAGAGCGGGGTGGCTGCGACGGTCGCCATAGGGGTGGACCTCCTGCGAGCGGGGGCTTCCAAATTAGGTCGTACGACCTATTCCCCCGATCGCCCCTGCGGGGCACCATTGGGCATGGTCCTCCTCGTCGTAGAACCATGACCCTGCTAGTCGCCGAACGTCCCCTCGACGAGGTCCTCGCCAGAGCAGCGGTCGCTCTGACGCTGGACCCCCATACCCAGCCCGATTCCATCGTGGATCGCCTCCTTGCCCTGTCCTGCGGCAACCGCACCGCGGTGGAGCGTGCGCTCCGCCGCGTCAGCGAGCGCCGCCTGGGCCGGGCCGCTACGAGCCTGCGTCTCGCCCTCGACCAGGGCAGCTGGGCGTGGTGACCTAGGGAGGCGACAGTCCGTCAGCGGGGGAGTGCCGCATCGGCAGTAGGGGCCGATGATCGCTCCCCCGCCCGACTCCTGTCTTTACGAGCAGCCTTCCGGCCACAGCACCGGCTCGAGGTAGCCAGAGCGGAAGGCGCGCACCTCGCCCTCGATGACCTCGAAGACCATCGAGAGGTGGCGGTAGGCGGCGTCGCTCGGCATGTAGATGAGGTTTTTGCCGCCTTGCACGTAGGGATGGGGCTCGACCCGGATCCGGCCCGGATAGGTCCGGAGCACGTCTGCCTCGGTGGATCCCTTGCCGATGCCCGAGACCGTACGGATGCGGTCCGGCCCCATGATGCCGACGTCGACCCGGACGATCCGGCCCTCGTAGACCATGAAGCCGAGCTCGTCGCCCAGGCCCGAGTTCTGGTCGGGACCGGCGTAGCGGCATTCCGGGCCAGGGGGCTGGTCGAACAGCCGTAGCGGGACGCCGCCCGCGGCGGACGCCTGCGCCAGAGTCATGCCCACGTCGATCGGGCCGATGCCGTCGAGGCTGAGCCGCGAGTCGCTCGTCAGCCGGGCCGGCTGCGTGGTGGCCGTGGTCGCCGGCGGTGCGGTCGTGGCGGGGGGTCGGACGGTGGTGACCGTCGGCCGGTCACCAGGAGCCGCCGTCGTCGGGGTGACGGCCGTGGTGGAGGGCGAAGGGGCCGTCACCGTGGTCGGCGTGCCGGCGCCGAGCTGTTCGGTACGCACCGACCCACTGTCCGTTCCCACCAGCTTGTAGCCGAGGGCGCCCAGCAGCACAGCCGCGAGAACCAGGGCCACCAGGGTCGCTCTCGGGGGACGCGGCCGGCTCGGCGGCCGGACGCGAGGCATCTGGAGTGTTGTCAGGGGGGACTCCGCCGGGTTCATGCTTGCTCCTGTCGCCGTAGTGGACGACTGCATCGTCCGGGACGCCCGTAACGCCGGTATCGCCCGTTCGTATCGGATCGGCAACAGGCCCTACCGTGACCAGCGATGACGGGCTGGATCTGTCCGGGGTGCGGGCGGATGTTCCGGCGGCCGCGGCAATCCCACGAGTGCGCGCCCGCCATGTCGCTCGACGAGTACTTCTCCACCGGGCCGCCTCACGAGCGTCCGATCTTTGCGGCCGTCATGCGCCACCTCGACACGGTCGGGCCTGTCCACGTCGAACCCGTCTCGGTAGGCATCTTCCTCAAACGGGCGCAGACCTTCGCCCAGCTGCGGCCCATGGAGCGTTGGGTCGCCCTCCACTTCGGTCTCAACCGGCGCGTCCACCACGAGCGGATCACCCGCAAGGTGGTCAACTACCACGGCCGGTACCACCACGTCGCCAACGTCCGCAGTCCCGAGGACCTCGACGAGCGCCTGCTCGGCTACCTGACCGAGGCCTACCTCAACTCGCCCGTCATATGAGCTTGCGGTCGGCTGCCCAGCGGCTCAGCTCGTGGCGGTTGGACAGCTGGAGCTTGTGCAGGACCGATGACACGTGGGTCTCGACCGTCCGAGCCGAGATCGACAGCTCCCGGGCCACCGCCTTGTAGGGGTAGCCGCGGGCGATGAGGCGCAGCACCTCCTGCTCGCGGCCGGTGAGCTGCTCGACGGCGGGGTCGCCTTCCGATCCCGGCGGGGGGCCGCCGGTGAAGGCGTCGAGCACGAACCCCGCCAGGCGAGGGGAGAAGACGGCGTCGCCGTCCGCCA
Organism: Acidimicrobiales bacterium; assembly: GCA_036377875.1. Taxonomy (GTDB): domain Bacteria; phylum Actinomycetota; class Acidimicrobiia; order Acidimicrobiales; family AC-14; genus JBFMCT01. The sequence goes on along the minus strand of DASUXN010000034.1, from coordinate 3,798 downwards.
CCCGGCGGATGGCGTCGGCCAGCTCCGGTCCCGAGATGGTCTTCGTCACGTAGCCGCGAGCCCCCGCCCGGATGACGCCGATGACGTCCTCGGCCGCGTCGGAGACGGACAGGGCGAGAAAGCGCACGTCAGGGGCTTGGGGAGCTATCCGTTCGATCACGGCGCGTCCTCCGCCGCCGGGCAGGTGGACGTCGAGGAGCACCACGTCGGGCGCGGTGTCCACTATGCCCCGCACCGCCTCCTCGACGTCGGCCGCCTCGCCCACCACGTCCACCGCCTCGCCCAGCTCGGCCCGCACGCCCGAGCGGAACATCTGGTGGTCGTCGACCAGGAACAGGCGGGGAACGGCGGTCATCGCGGCATCTTCAGCTGCACTTCGGTGCCTTCGCCGGCCGACGTACGGATCAGGGCCTCTCCGCCATGGCGCGCCATGCGGGCGGTGATCGACTCGCGGATGCCGTGATGATCGGGGCCGACCGTGTCCAGGTCGAACCCCTTGCCCCAGTCCCGGACGAAGACCGACACGTCACCGTCGCGCACCTCGGTGTAGACCGACACGGTGTCGACGCCCGACCACTTGGCTGCGTTCACCATCGCCTCCCGGGCGGCCGCGAGCAGGGCGGTGAGCCGATCGTCCATGGCGGAGTCGCCGACGGCCACGACCTCCATCTGCACTCCGTGGAGACCCTCGACCTCCTCGGCCACCCGGGCCACGGCCGCCGCCAGTGTGTCGGGCTGGCCCGTGGCCTGCCGGGTGTCATAGAGCCAGCCCCGAAGCTCCCGTTCCTGGCGGCGAGCCATGGCGACGACCGCTTTGGGATCGTCGGCGCGGCGCTGGATGAGGGCGAGCGTCTGGAGGACCGAGTCGTGGAGGTGGGCGGCCATCTCGGCCCGCTCCTCCGACCGGATGCGCTCGCGGCGCTCGCGGGCCAGGTCGCGGCCCAGGCGCAACCACCACGGCCCGGAGATCACGGCCAGGCCGGCGACGATGCCGGCCGAGGCCAGCACCGCGTCGCGCACGGCCGAAAAGGCGTTGCTGGCGGCCAGGAAGGTAGCCACGCCGATGACGACGAGGATCACGCCGCAGACGACGCGAAGCAGGGCCAGCCGCCTCGAGCGACTGTCGGCCCGTCCGGCCAGGCCGGTGAGCGACGGCCGCTCGTCGTCGTCGGCCTGGCGCCAGATCACGGCCAGGCCGAAACTGGCGAGCACCACCGGCCAGACGATCTGGTCGCTGAACCACAGACCGGTCGAGCGCACTAGCAGGACGACGCCGAGGACGATGGCGCCGATGGCGGCCGCCTCGCCCCAGTCGTGGCGTTCGGGCTTGCTCGCCACCGTCTGGGCCAGTGACTCGTCCTCCCCTTCGCGTGGCAGCAGCAGCCAGGCGGCGACGTAGACCACCAGACCGGCGCCTCCGGCGAGGGTGAGGGCGATGGCCGCCACCCGCACGACGAGGGCGTCGACACCGAGGGACCGCGCCACTCCGCCGCACACGCCGGCCAGGACCTTGTCGCTCCGGCTCCGAGCCAAGCGGGCGTGGTTCACACCTGTGCTCACCAGGGACGATGATCGCACGGCATGGTCTGGAGGCATATGGGGATCCCTCCGTACGGGCCGCTCCGGGGTCCCTACGGGACGAACCCGGGAAGTAACGGATAGACCGGGATTCTCCCGAAGCGCATGTTGGGAGCATGAACATGACCGACGAGACGAGCCCCCCACCGCCTCCCCCACCTGCCGGTCCCCCGCCCGGCCGCCGCCTGGCCCGGACGCCCGACGACAAGGTCTTCACCGGCCTGTGCGGCGGGCTCGGCCGCTACTTCAACGTCGACCCGGTGATCTTCCGCATCGGCTTCGTGATCCTCTCACTCGCGGGCGGGACGGGCTTGCTGCTCTATCTGGCCGGCTGGCTGCTCGTGCCCGATGCGGCCACGGGCGTCGTCGAAGCCGAACGCATCTTCAAGGGCCGACACCCCAACATCGCCGTCCTCGTCCTGGCCATCGTCGCCGGGGCGATCGTCCTCGACCAGATCGACGACGACGGCGGCGACTTCTTTATGGCCCTGACGCTGATCGGCGTGGGCGCGGCCGTGCTCTGGTCGCGCCGCAACAACGCCAATGGCGCCGGCTCATCCGGGCCGGCCGGCGGCGCGTCGGCTCCGGGCCCCCAGCCGGTCGACGCGCCGCCGCCTTCCTCGACGGTTGCCGATGCGGTCCCCCCTACGCCTCCCGACATGCCGCCGCCCTCCCAGGGGCCGGCGGCCGACACTGCGCCCATGCCGGTGGTTCCACCGACGGGCCGAGGGCCGGCCGAGCCTCGCTCGCCCCTCGTACCCGTTACCCTGAGCCTGGTTTCCATCGCCGCCGGCGTGCTGGCCCTGGCCGGGGCGTCGCTGTCCGTGGTCGCCGCCGCCGCCCTGCTCGGGATCGGGCTCGGCCTGCTGGTGGGAGCGTGGAGAGGCCGAGGCCGGGCCCTGATCCCCTTCGGGCTCCTGCTCGTCCCCGTCGTGGTGGCCACGTCGCTCGTCGACGTGCCGCTGCGGGGAGGGATCGGCGAGCGCAACTACCGCCCCGTCACCGTCCAGGAACTGGAATCGCCCTACCGGCTCGCAATCGGCGAACTCTTTCTCGACCTGAGCCGCCTCGACCTGTCGGGCCGGACGGTCCGGGTCGTGGCCAGCACGGGGATCGGCGAGCTGCGGGTCACCGTTCCCCGGAACGTCCAGGTCGAGGCCACCGGGCACGCCGGGGCGGGCGAGGTCAGGCTGTTCGGACGATCGTGGACGGGCACGGACGTCGACCAACGGGTTGTCTCGCCCGGAATGAACTCGGGCGGACGTCTGATCGTTCGGGCCGAGACCGGCCTCGGAGAAGTGGAGGTGCGTCGTGCGGCCGCATGACCTCGATGTCCTGTCCCTCGTCGCCGGGATCGCCTTCAGCGGCGCCGGGCTGGTGTTTCTGATCGACCGGGACCTCGGCCTCACGGGACGGTGGATGTGGCCGGTCCTACTCATCCTCGTGGGCGTCGCGGGGCTGATCGCCAGCCGGACGGGTTCTCGAACCCCGACCGATCCGGAATAGTTGAAGCGTCAACTACGTTCTAGAGCATGTAGTTGACGAATCAACAACATATCGAGATCGGAGAACCCCATGAGCACCCTCACCGCCACCGAAACCCTGACCGGGCACTACAACCTCGACCCCGCCCACAGCCGGCTCGGCTTCGTCGCCCGCCACGCCATGGTCACCAAGGTCCGCGGATCGTTCAAGGAAGTGGACGGCAAGGGTTACTTCGACGCTTCCGATCCCTCCCAGTCGTGGCTGGAGGTCACGATCCAGGCGGCCAGCATCGACACCGGCAACGAGAGCCGCGACGGCCACCTCCGCACCAACGACTTCTTCGACCCCGAGAACTACCCGGAGATCCGGTTCCGGTCGACCAACGTCGAGCAGCTGGACGAGAGGAGCTACCGGGTGACCGGCGACCTCTCCATCAAGGACACGACCAAGCCCATCACGGTCGACCTCGAGGTCACCGGCCCGGCCGTCGACCCGTGGGGCAACACCCGGATCGGGCTGGAAGGCAGCGTCGTGGTCAACCGGCGCGACTGGAACATCAACTGGAACGCCGCCCTCGACGCCGGCGGCGTGCTGGTGAGCGAGAAGGTCACCCTCGAGTTCGACGTGGCCGCCGTACGCCAGGCCGCGGCCGCCGAGGCCGCCTAGTCCGCATGCCACCGGTCCGGGCGGCGAGTCCGATCTCTCGCCGCCCGGACGGGCTCGACCTCACGCCGG
>DASUXN010000033.1:0-2218 GCA_036377875.1 Acidimicrobiales bacterium | reverse complement strand
GGAGAAGTAGCAGAACGAGACGAAGTGACCGCCCCCCTTCTTGAAGACGTCATCCGTCCACGAAACGGGGCAGACGAGCCGGCCGTTTGAAAGCACCGTGACGCGGTCGTTGTTCATGACGTGGTAGCCCGGCCCGTCGGTGGCGCAGACCGGCTCGCCGAACGTCTTCGCCTCGTCGGCGGACACCCGCAGGTACATCTTCTGGTCGGCTGGGCCGTTCTTCACCAGGTAGAACAGTCCGAGCGGTCCAGCGGTGGCGTTCGGCTTCAGGCGGCGGAAGGTGACGGACATGACGTTCTGCTTGCCGACGTTCTCTTGCAGGACGCGCGGCTCGCCCCAGGTGCGGCCGCCGTCGGTGGAGGCGAGAACGGTGGTGATGTTGGGCGCCGAGTTGGGCCCGGTGAACCCCGTCAGGCGAGTGGTGTATCCGACGTAGACGCTGTCGGCCGAGCCACTTCTGGAGTCGACGGCGATGCTGCCGATGGGGCGCTGGTACTCCTGCTGCTCGCCCTGCTTGCCCCGGTTGTTGCGGGCCACCTCAGTGGTCCACGAGTCGCCCAGGTCGTCGGACCGGGCCACGAGAACGCTGGAGTTGCCGCGGGTTCCCCCGTCGGACTCGTCCCACCCCGGGAAGGCGTAGTACAGGTTGCTGTCGCGCCCGAAGGCGACCTGGCCCTGGAACGCTCCTCGGTTGTTGGTGTTGCAGAACGGGAACGTGTTGGGCGCGGGCGAGGCCTCGGGCCGCTGCCATGTCTGGCCCCCGTCCTTCGAGCGCATGAACGTGCACGTCTTGGTGCGCAGCTCGGTCACCCCGGCTGCAACGTGCATCGGGTTGGCGGGGTCGACGGCCAGCGCCGGGGCCAGGTACAACCGGCCCGGGTTGATGTCGTCCTTGGTGATCTGGACGGGTTTGGTGAGGCGCAGCGGGTCGGCCGCCACGGCGGCGCCCTGTGCCAGGATGAACAGGCCTGCTGCCGCGAGGAGAACCCGGCGGCCTCTGATGCTTCGGTGCACGAAACCCCCTGCCGATTCGGCGAATGTTGCGGCCGACTCCTCGCCCTGCCGGCGCGGCAATTCTCGTCCCCCTTACTGCGGGTACTCAATAGATGCTGAACGCACCTATATGCGCGTAACCGACCCGGCTTCCCACCGCCCCGACGAACCGGGAACGATCCGGAACACCGCCTTGGCCCCGACCGGGATGGTGCGGGTGCCGTCGGCGATGGCGGTCGAGTGGAACGGGTAGCGATCGCCCTCGGCGGTGACCACCACGCCCAGCCCCCGCGCCTCGTCGAACTCCTCCACCTGCCCTGGGATCACGCCCGCGATCGTACGGCGCTCCCCCAACCCGCCACGAGCAACGGCGGGGGGAGGGCGGACGGGTCGGCCAGGCGCAGGAGGGTGGCGGCCACGCCGGCCAGGCCGAGCATCAGCCCCGGCGTCTCCCCCCCGTTGGGAACGCCGCACGGCACGTCTTCTCCCAGGTCTGCGGCCAGCCCTTTCAGGGTGAGCTCGGCCAGCCGGCGGGCGATGTCGGCGTGCTCGCCCTCGCCGGTGACGTCGGCTGCGACCAGGTGGAGCTCGGACAGCGATCCCAAACCGTGGCAGAGGCTGAGATTGGTCTCGCCGCCTCCCGCCCGGAAGGCGTTGGCGGTAGACGTGTCGATGGCCGCCGCCGCCTCGGCCAGGGCGAGGCCGTCTCCGGTGAGGGCGTAGGCGCGCAGCCGGGCCAGGCCGATGCCTGGTCCACCGTGGCACCAGAACGGGAGGTACGGCGGCTCCTCGCCGAGGTGGAGGCGGCTCCAGTCCAGCTCCCGCAGGTCGGGCCAGTTCCCCTCGTCGCGGTTGAGCCACGTGCGCTCGTAGGCGAACGCCTGGCCGGCCGCCTCGGCGAAGCGGTCGTCGCCCGTGGCCTGCGCCAGTTCGAGCAGGGCCAGGCCGATTCCGGACGCCCCGTGCCCCATGCCGCACAGCGGTGGCTCGGTGGCAGGAGGCGGGCTGGGCCAGCACCAGCCCGTCGCCGAACGGGCCGCCTGGTCGAGCAGCCGCTCCCCCGCCTCCGCCGCGGCGTCGGGCCGGCCCAGGGCCAACAGGGCGAGCACCGTACCCGCCTTGCCGGCGATGAGGTCGGCCTCGTAGGGCAGGGCGAGATCGTCGGCCAGCTCCAACCCGGCGCCGGCGATGGCCTCGTCGCCCAGCGCCCGCCCGCCCGTGGCTG